>CAYHZD010000126.1:0-1539 GCA_964361035.1 uncultured Candidatus Saccharibacteria bacterium | reverse complement strand
TCTTTTTTTATGCCAAGCCCGCTGTCTTTGACACTCAAACGAACGCGGCCGTCCCGTCCGCTGCCGGCCATCACGAGCGCCACCGCGATGCGCCCTCCCTCGGAAGAATACTTAATCGCATTATCCATATAATTCACCACGGCCTCACGGATTTTGTCCTGGTCGAACATAAACTTCGCTGGCGGCGTATGGTTTTCAAATGCCAGCGCCACGCCTTTTTTCTCCGCGATTGTTCTGAACTTTTCCGCCACCTCCTGCACGATTTTCGCCAAATCCCCCTCGGCCATTTCGTATTTTATTTTTCCGGATTCAATCCGCGACAGATCCAGCAAGCTGGATACGAGCTTGACCAGCTGCTCCGTGGAAAACATCGCTTTGCCGAGCGCGTCTTTGACCGCAGGCACCGCGCCCTTGATCGTGTTGTCCAGCACCATGGAAATATATCCTTTGATCACGGTCATGGGCGCACGCAACTGATGGCCCGCCATAGAAACAAACTCGGACTTCAACTGGTCCATCTTCTCCAATTTCACATTCGCTTCCGCAAGCTCCCGCGTCAGCGTCTCTAGTCGCTCCCTCTGCTCCACTTCTTTTCTCACACTACGAATCAGCAGAATACCCAAAGCCAACAACGCCAAAAATATGCAGACCCGAAAAAGCGTTTCCCCAAACCCATTCGCCAGCACTATCTCCAGAAAACTTACAATCACGACGACAAGCATCAGCAGTTCGGCCGCTACCACCTTTATATGCATAAGATTATACCGCACAATCGCGTAGCCGGTCAGGATAAAAAACGGCAGGGTCAGCACGGCACTCAACGGCACGAAGTGAGTATTCTCAAAAAAGATCGGTAGGATAAGAGTTAATCCAATGATCAAAAGAAACATGACGCTAACGCCAACCACCAAATAGCGGAACGGCACACGGTCTTGCGCCGAGGCAGAGCGTACTTTTTTTGCCAAAACAATTATGCCGCTGATAATGAGAAACGCCACCAGCGCGACAAAGAGCACGATCCCGGGCCCGGGAATCGGCTGAGATACCTTGCCTGAAGATGTCGGTCGGATATCGGAAAACACAAACGGCGAGAGCGTCAATCCGGCCACAACCGCTACAACAGGGAAAAGGAGAAATTTCACCCCACGAGAAAAAACGAGTTTCTTTTCCGGGAAAGTGTAAATAAAAATGAAAAAGGAGAAGGCGTGCAAAATGCCGAAGAATATTACGAAGCGGATGAACCATAAACGAAAGGGGGTGTTCCCCGTCTGATAGCTAATATAATTGAATATACTCCATCCCGCATTTACCAAAGAAAAAACGAGAAAAAGAATGTTGGTGGCACTTCGCGGCTCACGGAAAAAAACGATAAATCCCAAAATGGAACTCACCGCAACTGCAATGCCGACGGTCAAGAGATCAATATTTGAAACGGCAAATATCATATGGATTTATGTGAAATCACCTCTACTACGAACATACGAGGACTGTGCGGAGTCAATTTCGCGCTATAGCCGAGGCGGAAAAACATCTGCGGAC
>CAYHZD010000125.1:0-1556 GCA_964361035.1 uncultured Candidatus Saccharibacteria bacterium | reverse complement strand
AAAAATCTCCCGAAAGAAATTTTACAGATTATTTTCTACGGCGAGGGAAATTTTCCCGCCAGAGGCGGGCCAGCCTCAGGCTGGGAAGGCGTTATTCCCAATCTCACGCGGCGCTGGAAAGAAACGGAATCCGAATGGACGCGCGCGGAAATTGAGCGTTATATGACCTCGCATCTATGCCCCGCATGTACGGGAGCGCGGCTTCGGCCGGAAGCGCGGGCAGTACGCGTGTTCGGGTCTGATCTTCCATCGTTGTGTGCGCGTGCCGCGGGAGACACGCTCGCGTTTTTCAAAAATAATCTTCACAAACTGCCCTCCTCCCTTATTCCGCTTGGCAACGAAATCATAAAACGCCTTCAATTTTTAGTGGATGTGGGGCTTGATTATCTTTCGCTTGATCGTTCTTCGCTTACGCTGGCGGGCGGGGAATCCCAGCGCGTGCGGCTTGCCACCCAGATCGGCTCCCAACTTACCGGCGTGATATATGTGCTCGACGAGCCCTCTATCGGGCTTCACGCGCGCGATCAGCGTCGTTTGCTGGATACACTCATGGCCTTGCGCGATTTAGGCAATACGATTCTGGTGGTCGAGCACGACGCGCAAACCATACAGGCGGCCGATTGGATTATTGATTTGGGACCGGGCGCGGGGCGTTATGGCGGCAACGTTATTTTTCAAGGAACACCTAAGCAAGCATTGGCGGCTCCCACGCTTACCGGCGCCTATCTTTCCGGCAAAAAAGCAATCACGCTTACTAAAAAACGAGATCATAATTTTTTGTTGCCGCCCGTTTCTCTGCGCGGCGCAAAAGAACACAATTTGAAAAATATCACCGTTGACATCCCGCTGGGGCGGCTTGTGTGTGTGGCAGGCGTTTCCGGCTCCGGCAAGAGCACGCTTATCAATGATATTTTAGCGCGCGCCTTGCGCAGGCATTTTTATCGCTCACGTGAGACGCCGGGCGTTCATCAAAGCATTGAGGGACTAGAACATCTCAATAAAGCCGTGGTGGTGGACCAATCACCCATCGGCAGAACGCCGCGCTCCAATCCCGCCACCTATACAGGCGCTTTTGGACCTATCCGCGATCTCTTTGCCAAAACGCAGGAAGCGCGCGTGCGCGGCTATACGGCGGGGCGTTTCAGTTTTAATGTGAAAGGCGGGCGCTGCGAGGCGTGCGAGGGCGCGGGAGTGAAAAAAATAGAAATGTATTTTTTGCCGGACGTCTATCAGGAATGCGAAGAATGCAAAGGCAAGCGCTACAATCGCGAAGCGCTTGAAATTTTATTTCAAGGCAAAACCATTGCCGAAGTACTTGATATGGAAATAGGGGAGGCGGAGGCGTTTTTTGCCATCTATCCGGCGATACGCGAAAAACTTGCGTCTCTGCGCAGCGTGGGGCTTGATTATATTAAACTCGGCCAACCGGCTACCACGCTTTCGGGCGGCGAAGCCCAGCGCGTCAAGCTTGCCACTGAACTTGCGCGCCGCGCGACCGGCAAAACCCTCTATATTTTAGATGAGCCCACCGTGGGTCTGCATTTTGAAGATGTGCA
>CAYHZD010000124.1:0-1576 GCA_964361035.1 uncultured Candidatus Saccharibacteria bacterium | reverse complement strand
AAAATGTAATCGCGAAGTACGGCGGATCAAGCTCCGGCCCGGGCGGGGTGATACACGCGAGCAACGCTTCAATAGACATTCGAAATTCCACCATAGAATACAACCGCAATCGCGGTATCTGGCTCTCAAGTTCCGCTTCCACCACAATCCAAAATACTCTCATTCAACACCACCGCGAGCCGTCTTTCGGAGAATCAATCGGACTCTACTTGGATGATTCAACCCCTACCCTTACCAATGTAACCTTCCGCGACAACATGTTTGGCATCCAGGCCTTTGGCACATCGGCGATTACAAATGGAGGAGGAATTGTGTTTGAGGCGAATGATACGAATACGTTTCCACCTGGGTTAATTCCCTAACAAAGCCCTGTTTGACCGGCCAGAGATTTTGTAGTATAGGGATTGATATACGTTAGACGCTTGGCTGCTCCTTTATATACTATCACCCTCCAATACCCTACAACATCCATGAATAACCGCGTACAGGAGGAACCATGATACAGACACTAGATACTGCCGCGCCAGAATCTGTCGGACCGGAACTCGCGGCGGCGACCGCCATTCGAAACTACGTGGAAAGAGGCATGCGCCTCTCGGAGATAGTTACGAGACACCCCGATCTCATCTGTGGTTTAGACCAATACTTCAGAGAGGAGAGACAGGAGATCACCCGGGCGGTCGGCGACGTCATCGACGCGCTCGCGAAGGGTCTTACCCCGAAGGATGAAAAAATGGGAGCACTATAACTATACTCCCCCTGCCAAACATCCCCGCGCCATTGAGGTGCGGGGATTTTTTATTTAGAATGCCCCCATGAAGACCTCCGAAGAAATTTTCCGCCGCCTCAAGAAAAAATATCCGGCTGCCAAAATCGCGCTCAAATATTCAAATCCATGGGAGCTCCTTGTCGCGGTCATCCTCTCGGCCCAGTGCACGGACAAAAAAGTGAACGAGATAACTCCTCTTCTGTTCAAAAAATACCGAACGTTGGCGGATTATATCCGGGCAAATCCCAAAGAATTTGAAAAAGTAATCAGACCAACCGGATTTTACCGCGCCAAGGCAAAAAGTATTTTAACCACCGCCAAGATTATAAAAGAAAAATTTGGCGGCAAAGTCCCGCGCAGCATGGCAGAGATGCTGACCCTTCGCGGGGTCGCGCGCAAAACCGCAAACGTGGTGCTGGGCAACGCTTATGGCGTGGTGGAAGGAATCGCTGTGGACACGCACGTGCGCCGGCTCTCGCAGCGCCTTGGGCTTTCAAAACAAAACGACCCAAACAAAATTGAACAGGATCTTATGAAAATAATTCCGCGGAAGGACTGGTTCAAGACAACCTACCTGCTCATTGACCACGGCCGCGCGATTTGCACTGCTAAAGATCCAATGTGCGATTTGTGTCCTCTGAATAAAATTTGCCACTCTGCTTTTAAATTTCCGAGATTTGAAAAATAATACAAGATTGCTTCGCTACGCTCGCAATGACAAAATGTAGAGACGGCGGATGTTCTGAAATCTATGCTTGTGGATAACCTATGTTGCGTGGGAACCAAGGGGATGCGATAATAGTGCCC
>CAYHZD010000123.1:0-1578 GCA_964361035.1 uncultured Candidatus Saccharibacteria bacterium | reverse complement strand
GAAGGCTGGGCATCATCCAACACAATAGCTCCTCTTTTTAAATCGTCAGGCTTAATGATCGCTTCAGGAGCGCTTGTTGCAGCGATTATAAAATCTGCGCTTTTTATGGATCCAATCTGATGGGTGATAGTGAGATTTACTTCCGGACTGATTCCTTTTATTCTCTCGACAAGCTCATCAAGAAGGAGCCGCTTTCTTTCCAAATCGATTAAAATAAATTCTTTAAACCCCGCACGCGCAATAATCTGCGCGGAGAGAGAGCCGATTGAACCAGCCGCACCTACAATCGCAACAATCGTGTCCTCTTTTTTTATCCCTGTCAGCTCCACAAACTTGAAAAAATTTTCAGATACCGTCCACCCTGTATACGCATGCCCCGTAGTGATGCTAATATTTACTTTTTCTACCAAATCAAGCCCTCCCTTGCTTATCGAAGCGGTTAGAGCGCCCAGTCCCATGATGCCCGCCCCGATATTCTGCGCAAGGCGAGCCGCTCTGATAATCTTCTTCACGGCGCGCTCCCGATCTTCGATCATTCGGCGAGCAGTAAGCGATGTGGTAATTACCCACCCTCTCACTGGCTTGCCAGTTTTAACAGAGAAAAGGCCTTTTACTTCTGATACGATGACAGGCCAATAGTACTTCAATAAAAAAAATAGCAACCTGTCAGGAATCGTCTTGGCAAAAGGATATTTTCGGTATACATCAGAAATATCGCGTGGATGGATTAAAAACGCAAAACCATTCCCGCGGGTACGCGGCGGCAACATTCCTAAAAAAAGATCGCGCAAAGAATGCACGATCAAAGTAAAAAACTTTGTCATTCGTATACGCGCAATATTATGCCTGACGCTCTATTCGGCTCCACCTTTTTTCCCCATCCCCTCCTGACTAAGCGGCATAGACCCAGTATAGCAAAAACCGCGCCAAAAGGCGCGGCAAGGTTATCGTAAACGCGGTAATATGGAAGTATTATATGTGGGGTCTCACGGCTTGCACTGAACTTGACCGCAACGAACAATAATTTCTCCAGTCTTTATACCGAAAAACGTATACGTCCCTAAACGCACTTCCCAATTTGAGCGCAGCAACTCTCCATCCTCATCCTCTTTCGCAGGACAATTTGTTACAATGGGGCTTAAATCTAAAACCTTGATTTCCCTTTTCAAAATATGATCATCCAAACGTTGGAGCGGATTGTCGCCAACACATACATATGCCAAAAAGGAAGCATCCTCGGCAATTCTCCGCTCTTCGCCAAAAAACTGCTCTAGCCCTTTCGGTATCAAAAAATTAAGTCGAATAACGCCAAATATCAAAAGCGTTGTAAGCAATAAAATCAATCCTATGGCCCACACAATCTTTTCTCCCATGATTTTTAGTGTAGCAAAAAGCGGGTACTTACGCACCCGCTCCTGGTTATACGCCTTTGGATTGCGGCGTTTATTGCATTATTTCGACAATGAACTCTTCTGCCCTTTGTTTGAAAATGCGCGAACCTTTTTTGAACGGAAAATCAGCGACATTTCTTAAATTCATTTTACCAAAATTTTTAGAAAACGCCAATGGCGCAACGCC
>CAYHZD010000122.1:0-1584 GCA_964361035.1 uncultured Candidatus Saccharibacteria bacterium | reverse complement strand
ATACGGACGATCCGCCGCGATGGTTTAATCGCGCCCGATGCGGTCGCAACCGCGTTTGATGCGGCTCTTGTCTTGCAAACCCCGATCAATGAATTAAGTTCGTCCATCGCGCCGAGCGCTTCAATACGCGCGTCATCTTTCGGCAGCCGCTCCCCGCTGCCAAAAATACCTGTCTCTCCTTTATCTCCGGCGCCTGTATAAAACATGAAACAAAGCGTATGGTATTTGTTATAAAATCACAAGTCTCTTTTACGGCCGATAGGCACTAAAAATGACTTTCTCGTTTTTGAATTAAAAAATCGCGCATTCATTAATACGAACATTTCATTTTTTTATTTCTTGAAGAAATGTGTCGGTATTGCGAGGGTCAACCGATATCGGCTTTGATGCTTTCCACATAAACTCAAATTGAGCAAAGAGCATCTCGGCAAGCTCTGCACTTTCTATAATAAATCCAAAGCTTTCCTTACGCAAAGATCTTCTCGGCATATACACAATAAAAGGAGGCGAATCATGACATACGAAAAATTGCGTGCGTTGCTGGGGAGGAGGTCTTGATACTTGTTGGGAAGCCTTAGTAAAAAAAGTGCAAAGAGCAGCCACACGTAACTGCTCTTTTTTATGATTTCTTTTATAGTTGTCGCGTAGCGACAACGCTATTTATTTTATATTTTTTAGAGATTAAAGTAAATATTGAAGTAATAAGTTGTAATTTTACAACAACACAAGTAACAGAGAGAAGGAAAGGTGATGAATATGAAAATTATGGAGCTTGCTTCACCGAAACATTGGATGGTGTTGCCACCCGGCACTATCGCGATCTGCCGCTTTCCAGTTGCCTTGGCGCTTGAGGATATCGTTCATCAAGCAGCACAACGGGACGACGGTTTTCTCGTCCGGGTTGCCACAGCGGCGGAACTGGTAACCGCAAATCGCGGGTTTAAGTTCCCATGGGGCAATTATCCCGACGCGAGCAATGCATCGCGACTCTGGAAAGAAAAGCGTGTCGGAATCGGCGGCCTTGTGCATACTGCATGGTTTATAACAAGTGAGGGGCGCGTGGGCGGAGCTCCAAATGTTCCGGACACTGGCGTTGCGGCACTACGATACAACATGTACCTTGACGGTGGCTCATGCGCACAAGTAGCCGATAATGAAGGATATGCTCTGGCGCGCAAGACAAATGAACAAACCGCGATAATGTATCGCAAAGTTCAAATGTACGGCGCGCGCCATGTCGGCGCAGACGGTGGCGCCATCATTGTAAGCCCAATTAACGCAGACGGCACTGTCTATACGGGGTTTGTGGGCAGATGCCAATTCTGCCCGAACCCAGAACTCATCTCCATTGAGGCTCTGCGCGAAGGCGTTCTCGGTTACCGTTTCGTCCTTTGGGACGAGTGGAAGGATTGGAGAGTATAAGAATAACATCTCTCTCCGCAGCCCGCACATTTTTTTGTGCGGGCATTTTTTGTGGCAACGTTCCTGCCATGATATGCTGCATATATGAAATCCTACAAACCAGTGGCGCTTGTGGTGCTTGATGGGTTGGGTATTAACACCGAGCAAAGAGAAAATCCCTAT
>CAYHZD010000121.1:0-1605 GCA_964361035.1 uncultured Candidatus Saccharibacteria bacterium | reverse complement strand
AATCTGGCGCCAATGGTACAAAGCTCTACCCCTGTGGCAATCGCTCGCCACAGGGGCATACAGCTCGTAATTCGGGGTAATCTCACCAGTAATTCACGATCTTGAAGGGAGAAATGTTGCCGGGGATTTGCCAAATTGCGGTTCGAAATAACTCGAGCGCGCGGAGCAACATACGGATAAGCAAGCCACTTGCATTTTTAAAGTTTTGCTATACTGTGTACAATAACAGACAAACAAAAGGTCGTTTAGTTAGATAACAGAATTAAAATTTTACAGATAAATGAAACTTAAACTTAGCAAAACAACAATCTTATCAATCGCCGCGCTGGCGTTTGCCATGGGGCTGGTATATACCGCGCACACGAGCGCCGTCGGCGCTTCCTTTGGCTTTGAGAAAAATGCCGAGCATCGAAAAAGCGCGGACGCTGAAAGCGTAGCAGGGTGCATGTTGTCATGCCAAGACATGCGCGCCGGCTTACTTGAGATGAATCCAAGTTCTCCAAACTATACTCGCCAACAGGAGAAGATCGCGGCAAAGTCCGAGCAGTGCCTTCTCATGAATGAACTCGCCGGCTTTCCGTACGGCAAAGAGGAAATTCTTGCCAGCTGCGGACTAGCTGCGCCTCACTGTGTGGAGGTGACTCCTGAACAAGTCCATTCTGGCGCCTGCGCCGACCTTTCCTTTATTAAAGAGTCAAACCTGCCGCAATGCTGCTCTCTTGAAGGCGGGCCGAGCGGCGACTTGATTTGCGGAGTAGACGCAGAGTGGACGGTTGGTGTCGCCGCCTTTCCTGTGTGCTATGTTCCAAATTCCTGAAAAGCGGACAAAATTTCCTTTCGCTCACCGCCTGCCTCGGAGGGAAGCGAAGCTTCACCTTCGGGGTTCCCGCAAAAAACTCCCGCGATGGGAGTTTTTTGCTTTGGATGAATCACATTATTGACATTGAGCCCTATGAGGGGTATATTAATGTATGGCAAACGATAATGTTATCTTACGGTTCAATAACGTATCCTTCGGCTATGGATTCAACAAGCCTATTTTGCATGAGGCAAATTTTTCTCTGCGGCGGGGGAGTAAGCTCGCGCTCATGGGACAAAACGGAGCCGGGAAAAGCACCATTTTTAGTCTCATCACCGCGTCGCTTCAACCCGAAGAAGGTATGGTTGCGGTAGATAGGGAACTAAGTATCGCCGTATCTCGCCAAGTTATTCCTCCAGACCAGTTGAACCTTACGGCGCGGGAATTTTTTGAAAGTGTTTTTCCAAAAAAAGTTTATAATATAGACCGGCGAATCGAAAAGGTGCTTGGGGTAGTGCATCTTAAAGCACCCTTGGAGCGGGAAATAAGATCGTTTTCCGGCGGCCAACAGGCGCGGCTATTGCTTGCTTCAGCACTCATCCAAAACCCCGACCTCCTGCTTTTAGATGAGCCAACCAACAACCTTGATCCCGAGGGTCTTGCTCACCTCGCGCAATTCCTTAAAGACTACAAGAATACCTGTATCGTTATCTCCCACGACGCGGAATTTTTGAACTCGTTTACGACCGGCGTTTTTTACCTTGATGTTTTTACCCGCCACGTTGAGCAATACGCGGGCAATTATC
>CAYHZD010000120.1:0-1613 GCA_964361035.1 uncultured Candidatus Saccharibacteria bacterium | reverse complement strand
CTCTTCATCGGCATTCTGACCATTTTCATAGCCATTCTTTTATGGTCCGCGTGGGAAAAAGCGCCAAAAAATCACGAAATATCGACACCGATAGTCCAAAAACAGCAATCTTATGAGGTTCAACCTCGTAAATCTTCTCTATTGAAAATATTTGAGCCGCTGCGGGTAGTAACAAGTCCGGTTGAGGAGTTAATAGAACATATAACCCCCTTAAATCCCCCTTATCAGGGGGAGACACAACAACGTACCCCCCTTGATAAGGGGGGGCTAGGGGGGGTTATAGAAAAACCCCTCCCCGCTTCCGATCCTACTTTCAAAAAACTCTATCCCGATTATTACCTTGAAGCGTTACGAGTCACTCATCTCCTTATGGTCAACGATGAATTCTTTCCCGAAGCCTCTCTTGATATTCCGGATGAAGACGCGCTTTTTACTTTTCTTGGTGCCACGATAGATTACGCAGAAACAAAAAACTTTATCACGCAAGCCGATGCCGAACGCTTTCGCGCCGCCCTTCATGGCAAAACAAGAGAGCTCCTGCGCCAGGAACGATATTCATTGCTTAACCATATACTGAACTACTTTGTCCCCTCAAACGCATTTGCAAGTATTATAGGTATTCCGATCCCTTGTTATTCAGATCCCTATCCTTTCAATCCCATCCCCGGCGTTAATCTTCCCTTTGATTTTTGTTGTAATTGCGGCTTGATATGTACGGGCGTAGGCCCTCCGGTATTTGTTCCGGATTGCAGTATAAAAAAATGCGATGTTCCGCTCGGCTGTTTAAATCTTATCTGCCCGAATGGAAACGCGATTTGGGATCCTCTCACCGGCATCTGTGGCTGTGATAACCCCGTCTCTGCGGCTATAATCATTCCTTCTATCCTCAAAAACGCGCTTAATTGTGTTGCTCCAAAACAGCCAGCCCCTCCTACGCCCCCACCACCTCCTCCGCCCCCGTCAACACCTTAAAAGCATACATTAATTAACATTTGCGACATAAATTTTGCCGTGGCAAAATTTACTGTAACAATTGCGAATACTAAATCTCTGTGGCATCATTAAAAAATGAAATATATTATCGGCCTTGGCAATCCCGGTAAAGAATATGAAGCGACACGGCATAATAGCGGGCGGCTGTTTGTGCAGTATTTACAAAAAACATGGGGCTTGCCTGATTTCGAAGAGAATCAAAAATGGCAAATGCTTACTTCGAAGGGCAGGCATGGAGATCTCGGGGTTATTATGCTGATTTTGCCGGAAACTATGATGAACAAATCCGGCGCGATTTTTAAAAATCTCAATGCGAAACCAAAAGATGTGATGGTAGCCCACGATGATGCCGATATTCTTTTTGGCGCGTTTAAAATCTCATTTGACAAACACTCCGCCGGGCATAAAGGAGTTGAATCCGTCACGCGCGCGCTTAAAACAAAAGCATACTGGCGCGTGCGGATTGGCATCCAGCATAAGAAAAGAGTGGATGCCATGAAACTGGTGCTACAGCCATTTCAACCCGCCGAAAAAAAGATGCTTATAGACATCTTCAAAAGTGCTGAGGAGCGGCTACGTAATCTTCAGTAATTCCGAAAGCCGTTCTTTATCAAATCCAA
>CAYHZD010000119.1:0-1673 GCA_964361035.1 uncultured Candidatus Saccharibacteria bacterium | reverse complement strand
GGCGCAACGTGGTTTTGGATAAAAGCTACGGCGGGCCTACCATCACAAACGATGGGGTAACCATTGCGAAAGAAATTGAACTCGAAGATCGAGTCGAGAACATGGGCGCTGAAATAATAAAGGAGGTTGCCACAAAAACCAACGATGTGGCTGGCGATGGCACAACCACAGCGACTTTGCTTGCGCAAGCAATCGTGGGCGAGGGTTTAAAGAATATCGCTGCGGGCGCATCCCCGGTGGGAATTCGCCGCGGCATTGAGGCAGCTACCGAAGCGATTGTCAAAAAATTGCGCGATCTTGCCATTCCCATCTCGGCTACCAAGAAAAGCGAAATCGCACAAGTGGCGACTATTTCAGCAAAGGATCGGGCTATTGGGGATAAAATCGCTGAAGTAATTCAGCAAGTAGGGAAAGATGGCGTAGTCACCGTGGAACAATCGCAGACATTCGGTATTGAACATGAGCTGGTGGAAGGCATGCAATTTGACCGTGGGTACGTTTCGCCTTACATGATTACCAATGCTGAGCGCATGGAAGCCGCCTATGAGAATCCGCATATTCTCATCACCGATAAAAAAATATCTGCCATCAGCGACATTTTGCCTCTACTCGAAAAACTGGCCAAAATGGGCAAAAAAGAACTTGTTATTGTTTGCGATGACATAGAAGGCGAGGCGCTTGCAACTTTGGTGCTAAACAAATTGCGCGGCATATTCCATACGCTTGCGGTAAAAGCGCCGGGCTACGGCGATCGGAAAAAAGAGATGCTGGAAGACATTGCCATAGTAACCGGGGGGCGCGTTATTTCAGAAGAAGTGGGGTTGAAATTGGAAAACGTAGAGCTTGAAATGCTTGGTGAAGCAAAGCGTGTTATTGCTTCAAAAGATAATACTACTGTTGTAGATGGCAAAGGCAAGAAGCAGGATATCGAAAAACGGGTCAATCAAATCAAAGCGCAGCTCGAAAATACAAAGTCCGATTTTGATAAAGAAAAACTAAACGAGCGTGTTGCAAAACTTTCCGGCGGTGTGGCTATTATTCGTGTGGGCGCTGCCACGGAAGTGGAGCAAAAAGAAAAACAGCATCGCATTGAAGACGCGGTGTCCGCAACCAAGGCAGCGGTAGAAGAAGGTATTGTGCCGGGAGGAGGCGTGGCGTTGGTGCGCTGCTTGGACGCGCTTGATAAGTTGATGGAAAATTCTAAAATGCTTACCAAAGATGAGCAAGTGGGCGTTGATATCATGCGCCGTGCCATTCGAAAGCCGCTTATGCAGATTGCGGATAATGCGGGCGTGCCAGGCGAGGTGGTGGTGGCGGAAGTTGAGAAGAAACGCGGCAACATGGGGTATAACGCGGCTACGGGAGAATATGAAGACATGGTGGAAGCAGGTATCATTGACCCGGCAAAGGTAACGCGTTCTGCCGTGCAGAACGCGGCATCGGCAGCAGCTATGCTTCTTACCACGGAAGTGGTGGTTGCAGAATTGCCCAAGAAAGAAACCCCGCCAATGTCCGGAGGCGGCATGGGGGGCGGAATGGGAATGGATTATTAAAGGATTGTGACTAGCCGAGCTTTACACATTCCGGTGTAGCCGGAATTGTGGACAGCTCGGCTTGGCACGTCCATCCGATATTTTGTAGGCAACCCCGCCGCAACGGGGTGCTCAAAAAAA
>CAYHZD010000118.1:0-1698 GCA_964361035.1 uncultured Candidatus Saccharibacteria bacterium | reverse complement strand
AAGGAGATAAAATAAAATTCCCCATCTCACAAGGAAAAAACAACGGGTGCCCTTGTGAGCGCATTTTTATTTGCGTATACTATATTCATGAATATCTCTATGCTTAATCGTGTCATCAAAATACTCATTTTTTCTGATCTTATTTTAAACTCCGCTTTCGGGTTGCTCGCGCCTGTATTCGCCATTTTTATCATCAATAACATCAACGGGGGCGATGCCAAAGTGGCCGGCATCGCCGTGGGTATCTATTGGATTTTAAAATCAATTCTGCAGATTCCCATCGGCAATTATTTGGACAGAAACCACGGCGAAAAAGATGATTTTTATTTTTTATTTGTAGGGACTCTTCTTGGTAGTCTCACGTTTCTTGGATTTATTTTTGTAAGCCAACCATGGCATCTTTACGGACTGCAGACGCTTCTTGCCTGTGGCATGGCGATGGCAATCCCTTCGTGGGGAGGCATTTTTGCGCGCCACATGGATGAAGGCCGCGAGGGGATTACCTGGTCGCTTGAAAGTTCATCAATTGGCATCGGGGCGGGTATTGCGGGTATTGCGGGAGGCATGATCGTTCAATATGCCGGCTTTACTCCTTTGTTTATTATGATGAGCGTAGGAGGTGTTCTTGCTTCTTTTTTTCTTTTGTTAATAAAAAATCAACTTGTGCCGAAAGAGAAAAGGAGGAAGCCCTATCCGCGCAAACAGCACTTGTTTTCTGTTTAACATATGGTATCATAACAATATATGAATCTTTCTTATATTATATACGGCATTATTGGGGTTGTGGTTCTCTGGATTATTTGGACCTACAACCGACTGGTTACCCTGCGCTATCGCGTGCGCGAAGCGTGGAGCGATATTGAAGTACAGCTCAAGCGCCGGTATGATTTGATTCCGAATGTGGTAGAGACAGTCAAAGGGTACATGACGCACGAGCGCGAAACGTTGGCGCATGTGACCGAAGCACGATCGCGTGCCATGGGTGCGGCAGATCGACACGAGAAGGCCGCGGCCGAGAATATGCTCTCGTCCACCTTAAAGACGCTGTTTGCCGTCTCGGAAAATTATCCGGATCTGAAAGCAAACGCGAATTTTTTGGATCTTCAACGCGAACTGGCGGACACGGAAAATAAAATTCAAGCCGCGCGGCGTTTCTACAATACCAACGTACGCGATCTGAATACCAAGATTGAAACATTCCCGCCCAATATCCTCGCGGGCGTATTCGGGTTTAAACAAGAAGAATTTTTTGAAGCGGAGGCAGAGGAGCGCGCGAATGTGAAAGTATCCTTTAATTAGCATTATGTTTTCAGAAAAACGCATCCAGCTTCTTGCAGAGACACTTGCTAATACTGGTATCGCGTTTTTTGTGTCTGCCGTACTGCCTATCTTTTCCTCATCAAATCAAAATATAGCGATAGCAATGTTTGGTCTTGCAATGGCGTTTGCATTTTGGCTTGCTAGTTTATTGATTTTAAAGTAGAATAAAACTATGAATATTCTTGAGGGTCTTAGATTCTTCTATCTTACCGGAGCGATACTTTTGCTTGCCGTAGCTATTCTCGTGTATCCAACACTGCGCAATCGATCTCACGATAATCATAAATAAGGGGATGAATCTCTATACACACAAAGATTCTAATATCCGCAAAACGTGGCTGCTCTTCACGATATTTTTTGGCATCGTCATCGGGCTCG
>CAYHZD010000117.1:0-1700 GCA_964361035.1 uncultured Candidatus Saccharibacteria bacterium | reverse complement strand
TGGTGCGTCGCTCGATGATTTAATGAAATAAAATCCATGACTTTAGATACACAACTTTTTCATTTTTTTAATAACCTTGTAGGACAATCCCGCATTTTTGATATACTCATCGTTTTTTTAGCGGGTTATTTTCAATATTTTCTTGTCCTCGCTTTTATCCTGATTCTGTATTTTTCTGGATATACGAGGCCAGAAAAACTCCGCATATTTTGGATTACCACCGCTTCAATAGCGGTTTCCCGTTTCGGCGTGACGGAACTTATCCGTTTCTTTTATCATCGCCCTCGTCCTTTTCTTACAATTCAAGCCCAAAAACTTTTATCTAACAGTCAATGGTTTTATTCAGATACGGAATGGTCGTTTCCTTCGGGACATTCTGCTTTTTTCTTTGCGATGACAACTGCGATTTACCTCTACAACAAAAAATGGAGTATCTGGTTTTTCGTTGCCGCAGTTTTAATGAATATCAGCCGCATTATTGCAGGAGTTCATTATCCATCGGATATTTTAAGCGGTGCAATTGTGGGTATTGCGGTTGGTTACATTGTTGTTTACTTTGCTAAAAAATGGAAGCCACAAGTAATCAATAAATCCATATGAAAAAGAAACTACTTTTAATATTGGCGTTCGTTCTCGTCTTTGGCGGTGGCATTTGGCTTGGCTTCTATGTCCGAAGTCAGACCATAAATCCGCAAGCTGCCCTCCCGAATGTATTTGAACGGGTTTTAAGCTTTTTTGTAAGGCAGGGAGAAAGAGAGGATGAGGACTTATTGTATCACGATGTGGGACTTGCGGATTTCATTGTGAACGGGAGCACGAAAACAAAAGTAGCAGTTGAAGGTATTGTGGATAAAGTTGCTCACCAGCCCGATGGCGACTATCATGTGGTTATGCGGCCTCAATATGTTCCTATTGGTTTGTTTCTTGTTACGGAATTTATTCCAGAGATAAAAAACCTGCCACTCCCGAAAGAAGGAGACCATATTAAGATATGGGGCATCACGAGATTTGATGAACCCCATAACTGGTGGGAGCTTCACCCTGTTATTGGCTGGGAAAAAGTTGTAAAATAAAAGAAATAGGTTTTGTATCAGTTTTATGGCTAAAAAAGACCATATATCAAGCTAGAAAGGATTTGCATCCGTTATTTTAATCGGGCTAATTGTTCTTGCTATCGCGACGGGAGTTATAGCCGTGAAGTTTAATTCATACCCCCTAACGAGGGTTAAGGATAAAATTCAATTGTTATTAGCTCGCGGACACGAAGCAAAAGCAAATATCCGCTTTAGGTTTTTGGAGTGGGAAATTAAGGATATTATTTCTGCGAGAGACCATAATGATTTTGACGAGGTTGCAGACGAAGCAGAGGATTTTAGAGAAGAAGCACAAGAGGTTATTCACGATATAGCTGAAATTACTGAAACAGGAAACAACGCCGATACCCTAAAAGCCCATTTTAATGTGACCATTGAAAACGAGATTAAGGAGCTTAAGATGGCAGTAGAAAAAGCAAGTGGGGGAGAAAAAGAAGCGATAAATAAGGAAATAGTATCTGCCGAAACTTTAATTCTAAAGTAAAAACAGCACAAAACTTTCGCAAATTTGTTCGGGGCAAGGAACGCTGCTCGTCCCGTGTATATCGCGTTTTTTACATCGGGCAGGTTTCGGCGACATTGCCCTCTTTGGAAGCGCCGTGATTT
>CAYHZD010000116.1:0-1711 GCA_964361035.1 uncultured Candidatus Saccharibacteria bacterium | reverse complement strand
AATGCGCCTTGCCGCATCTGCACACAATACGGCTCTTTTGTTTCTGTATCATAAAAAGTAATGCCGCTCGGGCGCTCGGGAGAGCCGACGGTAAGCCCGCCAACTGCGGTAAGAGAACCGTCAAAAAACGCATTCCCCAGCGCGTCAATGCTTACCGCAGTTATCGGAAAACTTGAGGCGCTTTCTCCGAAACTCATGGAAAGGGTAGAAGAAGCAATGCGCCCCAACACGAATAAACCATCCTCCATGAGTTTCAATGTTACGTCTTTGTTCACAGGCTCAATGGCATTGACGACAAGGGTATCGGTAATCACACGCGGTGAGATTATTTCAAGCCCCGCGCCGATGCGATCCGTAAAAATTTCGGAAATATTTTGATGAGTTGTTTCTGATTGTTGGTAAGCGACAAGTTTGCCTAAGAGACTCCTTCCTTCGTCTTGTGTTATGTTTGTTTCTCCCTCAAGGGAATCCGCAAAAGAAGAAAGTGATCCCTGTATATATGTATTTTCAACAAATACTTCGACGGTTCCTGTCTCCCCTTGTGCGCCATCATATCCGCTTAATGCCTGCCCAAATACCGCGCCCGCCTTTATCGCTTTCATTGCCACGCCCGGTATTGAAGAACTGGTGAGAAAATCTCCCGGCTCAATAGGACCATTCTCGCTCGTTACTTTCACCGGCACGCGACCGGCGAGAGCGACGGGAGTTGGATATCCCTCACCGGCGCTATCGGCGCCAATAAGGAGGGCAGGATTTGTGGAGACGACACCGATAAGAGATTGCTCGTAAGGCATGGAACTCCTCTTGATTCCTTTTGCGAGCAATGGATCAATCACCATGACTTCTCCCGGCACAAGAGACGAATCAGTACTCATATATATTTCCGCAAGATCAGCAGTACCGGTTAAAGCGGCGTAGGCGATAAAGCTATTTTTTTCTATGGATGTAGCGCCGGAATTAGATGTATTTTGAGCTCTGTCAAAATGGAATACCGCGCCACTTGCTCCCGGTGCTGCGATACCCTCCAACTCAACAATAGAATCATTCACCGATGTTGATGTTAGTGTGCATGCGCTATCTTTTGTTACCACACACAGTGCAGCAGTCGTACTCGCCGTAATTGCTTGCCCAAGAAATTTTAAGGTGGCGGCGCTCGGAGCATCTCCTACACTAACGCCGTATTTAAAATCGGCAGTAGCGTTTGTTTTAAACCACGCATTTATCTTAATGCGATAGGCAGTATTTGCCGTCATGGTAAATTTAAGATCAGTATCATGAGCCATTGTTGAAGAGCTAGTAAATGACTCATCGGCATCTTTTTCTACAATCGTATCGCCTCCCGCAGTTACAGCGCCACAAACAATTGCGCCGCTTGCATTCGTATTTAACGCGTTGCTCCCTGAGCAACTTGGCAAATTCGTGGCAAAAGCATCGGCAGAAACGCCACCGCTAAAGGTGGAGGTGGCTGAATCCCCATAAATCGTGGTGGTGCCGGTGCCTCCGATGCGAAGGATGCCATCAGAAATTGCAAGACCGTTAGTGGATTCAAATCCGCCTGCAAGAATACCAGCTCCTCCATTAAATGTAGAGGTTGCGGATGAGGTAACAGTAAGTGTTCCTGCGATGGTAGACGACGCTGATGAGACAAATCCATTATTGAAATGAAAGGCAAGGTTGTCAGAGGCAGAGGTGGAGGCCGTGTAGTATTTGG
>CAYHZD010000115.1:0-1721 GCA_964361035.1 uncultured Candidatus Saccharibacteria bacterium | reverse complement strand
AACTCGCCTTCCAGCCCGGCTCGTTCCACATCGCCGCAAGCGGCGAGCCGGTAATGAAAAAACTCTACGCGCGCACAGAAGTGCTGGTGTGTAATGTGGAAGAAGCGGAAAAGATTATTGAGCAAAATTCGTTGAGGGGCGTGCCGAGCGGAAACTTGGAAGGCGCGACGAAAGAGTTTTGCGTTTTACTCTCCGCGCTTCGAGCCCTTGGCCCAAAAATCGTGTGCATCACCGATGGACCAAAGGGCGCCTATATGCTAGACGAAAGCGGCGCGTACTTCATACCCCCCTACCCCGACCCCAAGCCGCCAGTAAACCGCACCGGCGCGGGCGATGCCTTCGCATCCACATTCGTCTCTTATCTCGCATTAGGAAAACCGCCCCTTGAAGCGCTCCGTCGCGCCTCCATCAACTCCGCCTATGTCGTCCAGCACATCGGCGCGCAAAAGGGGCTCCTCGCGCGTGATGCGCTCGAAACATACCTCCACACCGCGCCCGCAGATTATCAACCACGACAGATCTAAGGGAGAATCACGGGTATGCAAAAAATAATCTTAGCACCAGATAAAAGATTGCGTACACGCTGTACATTAGTAACCGACTTTATAGAAGCGGAGCGCATTTCTCTCGAACTTTTGTCGGTCATAAAGTCAATAACAAAATGGTGGAACAGATGGCTTGGCCTTGCCGCAAATCAAATAGGATATTCAAAACGAATAGTTGCGCTTAGAAAAGGTAAAAATAAGTATGAGATTTTAGTGAATCCTGTCTTCGTAGACAAAAGATTCCCGTGTTTCTGTGTAGAGTCATGTTATAGTTTGTATCCAAAACAATATTATCTTGCAAAAAGATACCTTTGGGCTCGAATAAAGTATCAGGATACACTTGGAAACATCCATGAAATGATTCTCAAAGGACCAAGTGCTATATACCAAGAAATGGACCACATAAACGGTATTATGGTGTCAGATATCGGCATTCGTCTGCTCTAAAACGCACGGGCATACATAAATAAGCGTATAATGTCTTTCTATCTTACTTGCAAGTATGATAGAGTCCTCAAGAGTGAATTCCACGTCAAGTATCGTCATGAAAGCTTGCGTGGCGGGAGCGTACTTTCATCGTCACGAAGGAGATTCACCAACAAATAGTGGAGGGGATACTTCTTCCGCATCCAGGCAGAACTAAGCGGTACGCTTTCCTCCTGTTTTTTCTCCGCAACCTTTTCCCGTCGTGCGATTTCTTTTTCTAATTTCGGTATTGCGCTGGCGTACCCACCAAAACCGCCCTCAAGCCAGCGATGCACCGACGCAATGGTATTCGGCGCAACGCCAAGCCGCTTTTGTATGGCATCATACCCCATCCCAGACAGTAAGAGTTTTGCCACTTGAATGCGACGAGCGAGCATGACCGATTCAGTTGCAGACAATAAGTCCTTAAAGAAACTTTTGACTTCGTCTTTGGTCTCCAGAAGAGCTATCATTGTCCAAAACTCATCAAGGATGCGCCACCGCTCCTTTGGATTTATTTTTGAGAATCTTTTACGCGACATATGATCTCTTTCTTCTATCATACTAGCAAGTAAGATAGAGATACAGCATGATGAACAACAAATATCATGAAAACAGGTACAGAAAAGCGTTATCGGCGGAGGATTTTTTGTACCGCTTCTTTGATACTCCGCACTCCCATTCCGTAATGCTCTATCAATTCATCCGGCG
>CAYHZD010000114.1:0-1754 GCA_964361035.1 uncultured Candidatus Saccharibacteria bacterium | reverse complement strand
AGTAAATTTCAGTAAAAAAGCAAGCGGAACAAAGATAAGATAAAATAAGAAAATCAGAATAATACGGGTCATAACCCACACCATTGCTGCCGCGAGAGTCATCCATAGCCGTTGTATTGGTCTTACCAGTGCCGGCCTTAATACGACTAGTATTAGCAGCATTCCGCCGGCAGCTATAAAAGATGAGTGTGATTCTTTTCCGAATACCAACAACAATGCGCCTATAGTTATAAAAATGCCGCCGACAGTTAGTCCGAAATCGCGCACGTCATTATATGAATCGTTTTTTAAATTCACTCCGAACATATTATCGTTTTTTACCTATCATCACAAAAAATCCACCTTCTCTAGAACCAGTCATAATATGCTTAAGCTGAACAATGGCATGGTCAAGCCGGTTTCCAGGATCGCGCGGCAGTAACAATGTATCCTCCGGCAAAGAAACCTCGAAGGGCTTCGGGTAGGGCATGCCGTATACAAAATCAAACCCGGCTTCATCAAACCATCCCAGAACCTCCCCAATGGTATGTTTGGACTCGTGAGTGTTTTTATATTGATCTAAAAACCACGCCGTCCTTTTTGCGCCACTGACTCCCTCGCGTATATACGGATCCAGAAATACTAATTTGTCTCCGGTAAGCTTAAAAATCGCCCTTCGCATATCAGTCATGACTCTTCCATACGTATTGTAAAGCCCGATGACAATAAGACCGTTTTTTTTAACTAACCGGCTGATGGCCTTAAATCCGCCCAACGGATCCGTAGTATGATGCAGTACCCCATTGCATATAACCATGTCAAAACTTTCGGGCTTGAAAATCGGTTTAAACAGATTCATTTGATAAAAGCCCGCCCGTGACAATTCAAATTTTTCTTTAAAATCCTCTGCAAGTTTCAGTGAGTTGAACGACATGTCTACGCCGAACACAAAGCGCTGGGCAAGTGAGAGATAATTCGTCAACTGACCGGTACCGCAGCCCACCTCCAATACGCGAGCATTAAAAGGTATATTTTCATTTAACAGGCGTGCCAGCCGGCTTCGCCGTGCTTTCTCCGCGAGGTCGCCTGGCGTTTCAAGATCATCATAATTCGGAAATGTCGTTTCTTCATAAAAAGTTTTTACTTGCCCAGTAACATCCTCCTTTTCGTCGTGTCTTACAAACATCAACGGGATGCCGCCTTTAATAGAAAAAGCTCTGCCGCATGAACCGCACTGAATAGAAGCGCGGTTGTGGTCAATGGTCAGCCCCGCCTCGCATGCCGGACACTGGAAAATATGAATATGTTCTTCAGTGTGCTGTGCGTTCGTCCTGGGCGTACTTCGTTTCGGATCGTCTCCCGGGAGCCTTTGTCCTGCCTTGGACAAAAAATAACCACCTATGATTAGATAATCCATATCAGTCCGCATAAAACACTTGTAGGCATCATCAGGAGTGCAGACAATAGGCTCTCCGCGAACATTAAATGAAGTATTGACCACTACGGCGCACCCATGACGTTTTTCGAGCGCTTCAATGAGCGCATGATAAAGCGGATTGGTTTCGCGGTGCACTGTTTGTAAGCGCGCAGAATAATCAACGTGAGTTACTGCCGGAATATCTGAACGGGTTACATTCAATTTATCAATACCGAAAAGCTGTTTTCCGGAATCGGTCATTGGCTTCCGCCGACTCTTTTCAACATCAGCAACTAAGAGCATATACGGACTCTGGCGGTCAATCTCAAAGTAGTCCCTAGTCCGCTCATACAAGACC
>CAYHZD010000113.1:0-1793 GCA_964361035.1 uncultured Candidatus Saccharibacteria bacterium | reverse complement strand
GCAAAAATGACCATGCGGCGCGCGATGAATTTCGGATCCTCGCCGGCCTCAATCATGCGCGCCATATAGTAAAGCGCGGCGTCCGGCTGGCTTGCGCGCATGCTTTTGATAAAAGCACTAATGGTATTGTAATGCTCTTCGCCTTTTTTATCGTAGCGCAAAAATTTCGACTGCAATGTTTCTTTGAGCGTATCAAGGGTAATGTTCCCATAAAGCCGATGGGTATTTTCCAACATCGCGATTGCCTGGCGCGCGTCCCCATTGGCCATCGCGATCAGCCAATCGCGCGGCTCACCGGCTATCTTAAAACCCGTCTTGGCGATAATAGCCGCCATCTCGACTTCCGAAAGTTCATTGAGCACAAAGACACGGCAGCGCGAGAGCAAAGGCGCGATTACTTCAAAACTGGGATTTTCGGTGGTAGCGCCAATAAGCGTTATTTCGCCGGATTCCACAAATGGGAGCAAAAAATCCTGCTGCGCTTTATTAAAGCGATGGATTTCGTCGAGAAAAAGAATCTTTGCTTTGCTTGCTGAAGCTTTGGGCGAGGGCGAATCATCCTTTAATATCTTTTTAATATCATCTTTCCCCGCTGATACCGCCGAGAGTTCATATATCTTTGCATTCAAACTTCTCGCATAAATGCGCGCGAGCGTGGTTTTGCCTACTCCGGGCGGACCCCATAAAATAAATGAAAAAAGATGCCCTTGCTCAATGGCAAGGCGCAACGGCCCTGCTTTTTTACCCCGAGCAGAGTCGAGGGGGCCGACAAGGTGTTCCTGCCCCACAAAATCCTTCAAATTCGTCGGCCGTATACGTGATGCCAACGGTTCCATGCCTCTTGTCTAGCACAAAATCATCTGAAAAACCATTGTCTTACTATCATGGCGGTCGCAAGGAGGTAAGTCACCAATAGCAGCGATAGCTTGAATTGATGACTTCTTCTTTTTCTTTAGGTAACTTTATTTATTATCCTGCTACGCCGTATTTTTAAGTGCCCGCAAAGAGAAGGCATGCAAAAGGAGCGAAAGCGGTACGGCAAAAAGCGGGATCAACGCCAGTGGATAGAGTGCTAAAGCGCCCGTGGAAACACTCGTGGTGAGAGCCTGGCCGTCAATGAGGGGCGGAAATGGTTCAGGATAGGCAAGAATGCCAAGCGAGACGGCAAGGAGCAAATCGGCAGCGCCAATATAATTCCATACAATGGCAATCTTGCGGGAAAATGGCTTTTGCAAAAAAAGGAAATAGGCGACGGGTAACGCGGCAATGCCTACCACCAAATCGCCGATGCCGGAAGGAAACGCGAATTCCGCGGGCAGGACACCCACATAATAAAGAGAAATAAACCAGACGCCGCCAATACGCCAGACATGCACGGCAATCATCCAATAGGGTGCGGTAGCATCTGCCACCGCACGTAAGGTGGCGGAATGATAAAAATGCCACAAAATAATAAAGAGAAAAAAGAATGCAAAAATAATATTAGGCGCAATCAAGGGTGTTTGCGCAAATAATCCGCTTCTCCCAAGCACGACTACCGCGCCATACCATACCACTAATCCCGCGGCAATACGAAACGATGATCGTGATGCATGAAAAACGATCAACAGCACCGATACCAGAAACCCGATGCCCAGTATTAGAGCAAAGCCGCTACCCCCCATAGAAGCACAACAAGACCCCACACGTAATAAAGCCGCTGTGGCCAATTAAATGCGCGGGTAAAAAGAATAAGCGCTCCTACAATCACCGCCCCCCATGCAAAGATATCCATCGTAAACATAAAATTGTTT
>CAYHZD010000112.1:0-1817 GCA_964361035.1 uncultured Candidatus Saccharibacteria bacterium | reverse complement strand
TGATAGAACATGCTGAAGAAGAGACAAAATTGTATAAAAAATATACGCTTGCGCTTGCCATCTCTTACGGAGGCAGAGATGAAATTATATACGCGGTCAATGAACTTTTGGCGAAATCAAAACAACAGAATGGCGCCGCTGAACCAATTACGCAGGAAACATTTGCCGCGCATCTCTGGAGTGCTGGCATTCCTGATCCGGATCTTATTATTCGCACAAGCGGTGAGATGCGGCTTTCTAACTTTCTGCCATGGCAATCAGTGTATAGCGAACTTTTCTTCCCCAAAACCTTCTGGCCCGATTTCACCAAAGAAGAATTTTTACAGATTTTAGAAGATTATGCTAATCGTCAACGAAGATTTGGAAAGTAAGATGTCTCTATAAAAATATATATTGCGTGGCGTCCTCGACAGGACTCGAACCTGTATCACGAGCTCCGGAGGCCCGCGTTCTATCCATTAAACTACGAGGACAAGAATCTAAGGTATTCTATTGACAGCCTAACGGAAATTGCGATAGGGTACAACTATTAACAAAAAGTCGAAGAAGAAGGCGTTCCCATGTCGGATATAAGACCTTCGGAGACATTATGCCTCTTACTCGTACACAAAAACAAGATATTGTTGTCAAAATCCGTCAATTATTTGCGACTTCACCAATCGCGATTTTTTTGAATTTTCATGGCCTTTCCGTCAAGGATGGCACGGCGATGCGTCGCGAGCTGCGCGCGCTAGGACTTTCCTATCAAGTGGTCAAAAAGACGCTCCTTGCCCGCGCGATTTCCGGGCAGTCTGGCAAGGAACCGCCGGAGCTGAAAGGGGAGATCGGGGTGGTGTTTGGCAATGACGTACTTGCGGCAAGCAAAGAAGTGGTGCGCATGGTGAAGGCAATAAAAGCGCTTACCATCCAAGGCGGCTGGTCGGAGAATACATTTATGGAAGTGCGCCAGATCGTCGCACTCGCCATGATCCCGAGCCGTGATGTGTTATTAGCGCAACTGGCGATGCTCCTGAATGCGCCAATACGGAATATGGCAGGCGTGCTTGCGGCGGTGCCGCGGCAATTTGTGGGGATATTGGAGGCAATCAGAAATAGTAAATAAAAAATAGTCAGTTATTAGTGAAAAATAATATTATGGACGAACACAACAAAGAGGAATCCATTGAGATTCCGGAAAAATTTAGAGGAATAGTCGAAACCATCTCACAAATGAGCGTTCTTGATCTTTCTGAACTTGTAAAGATTTTGGAGAAAAAATTCGGCGTGAGCGCGGCAATGCCCGTTATGGCTCCGACCGCGGTCGGAGCGACGGCCGCAGGAGAAAGCGAAAGTGAAGCGCCTTCTACCGTAAATATCAATTTAACGAGCGCAGGAGGCCAAAAGATTCAAGTGATTAAGGTGTTACGCGAAGCGCTTGGGGTCGGCCTCAAAGAAGCGAAGGATTTTGCTGATGCCGCACCGAAAGTGATTAAAGAGGGCATTGCCCGGGAAGAAGCCGAAGAATTGAAAAAGAAACTGGAAGCCGCTGGTGCCACGGTCGAACTTAAATAAATTCAAGATTAGTGCCGCGGATTTAATATTATGGCCTCTCGCATTCTGGAGAAGATTTTCGCTTCCCCGCTTCTTATTCGTGCTATTCGATTTTTCTATTTGAATCCGAACGTGATATTTTTGCGCGAAGAAATACGAGAACGCATCGGTGGAGACGCCATGCGGTTGCGGCAGGCAATAACGGTGTTGACCAATATCGGTTTTTTGAAAAAAAAGACGATCAGCATAGCGAAAAAAGAAATCAAAAAGCATCGCGTGAAAAAAGA
>CAYHZD010000111.1:0-1887 GCA_964361035.1 uncultured Candidatus Saccharibacteria bacterium | reverse complement strand
CGCTGCTACATCGTCGTCCATATACCCCTCTTTTCAAGTAAATCTTTACCTATATAATATCTTATTTACTTTCAAAAAACAAGTTGATACACTAGTGGTATGATGGTATGACCACATTTCTTGATCCGGAAAAAATTATTGACCATATTGATATCCGGCCCGGGATGCGGGTGGCGGATTTCGGTTGCGGGCATGGTTATTACGCCATTCCGATTGCCAAACGCGTGGGAAATTCCGGTAAAGTGTATGCTTTTGATGTGCAACAGACTGCAGTGGATGCCCTGCGCACCCATGCGCAAGCACAGCGCCTCGGCACTATTGAGGTGCGCCGCGTGAATCTCGAAGAAGCTCACAGCACCGGTCTTGCCGACGGCGTGGTTAATCTCGTGCTCATCGCCAACATCCTGTTTCAAGCGGAAGACAAAAAGGGGCTTCTTGCTGAGGCGGCGCGTATTCTTGCGCGCGACGGGTCTCTTGCGGTCATAGAATGGAGAAAGGAAGGCGGGAGCGCGTCTTCCCAAGACGCGCTCGGGCCTCCCGTGCATCTGCGTGTTTCTCAAGAAGAAATAAAAAGCATGATGGAGGAAAAGGGTTTTCACAAAGAGCGTGAATTTGATGCCGGAGAGTGGCATTATGGTATCATATTTAAAAAATAAACCAAAATGCAATGAATAAACTACAACTTTTCTTGCTGGGAGGAGCGGCGGTACTCATAGCACTCGCAGTACTCGTTTTTTCCGGCGCATTCGGATTCGGCGACAGATCCGGCCGCACTAATCTCGTAATGTGGGGCACGCTTCCGAAAACGGTGTTTAACGACATAAGCCGCACCATCGAACAATCCTCAAACGGAGCGCTCAAACTTTCCTACGAACAAAAAACGGAGGCGCGCTATGAACAGGAACTGCTGGAAGCGCTTGCCGCCGGCGTAGGCCCGGATTTGTGGATCATCCCCGCTGAATGGCACGCCACGCGCGCTTCTCTCATCGCACCGCTGCCGACCGCACTTTTTACGGAGCGCGAATTTACCGAACGCTTCGTGGATAGCGCTTCCGTTTTTATAGCACCCGCGCGCTCGGAAGGCCGCACCAACGATATCGTAGCGCTTCCGCTCGCCTTTGATCCGCTGGTGCTTTATTGGAACAAAGATCTTTTCAACGCTGCCGCCATTGCGGCCCCGCCGCGCGACTGGACCGAGCTCATCGCGCATACGCGCGCGCTTACCCGACGCACACCCGAAAAACAAATTGAACAATCAGGTGCCGCACTCGGCAGAGCCTCCAATATTCCGTCTTTTAAAAAAATTCTTGAATTACTTATGCTGCAAGAAAATCCGCGCCAAACTGCTTTTCTGGAAGACATCGATGCCGCAAACTCCGCCACGCGTTATTACACGAACTTTGCCTCTTCTTTTCAAAATCATTTCAGCTGGCATGCGCTGCTCGCTGCCCCGCGCGACCTTTTTTCTGAAAACAGACTTGCCATGATGTTTGATTATGCTTCCTATGCAAATCCTCTGACGGAACGCAATCCGCATCTTAATGCCGCGTATGCGTTGGTTCCGCAAATTGATGCAACACGACCCGTCACCACCGGATCCTTATGGGGCATAACCGTCTCGCGCTCATCGGCAAAAGGGGCGCAAGCATGGCAAGCGGCTCTTCTTCTTACCAACAAAGAAATTGCCTCTCTTATCACCGAGCGCGCCAACATCGTGCCGGTGCACCGCGGACTTTTAAAACAGGATTCGCTTCTCCATGCTTCAGTGCTGCAGGCAAAAATTCTCTCTGATCCCAATCCCGCGCAAACATCCGCTATTCTTGCCAATATGATTGATATCATAGCGGATGGAAGAAAAACGGTCTCGGAAGCAGTGGCGGAGGCGAA
>CAYHZD010000110.1:0-1919 GCA_964361035.1 uncultured Candidatus Saccharibacteria bacterium | reverse complement strand
ACAAACACAGTCTTTAATTCCGTCTCCAGAGTGCAGAATGGGGTGGACTTATACAACGCCTTGTCGTGCGTGACATATCCATGATATTATAAATACATGAATTCCCATTAAAAAAATCCATCATTCATACTTCATGCTTCAAAAAAAGATCGCAGCACAAGTAAAACTCTATAAAGGTATCCTCTTAGGCATCGCACTCGCGATTGGTCTTTCCGCCCTTGCCGCCTTCACCGAACCCTCTCAAGCTCCTCCGGGTTGCACTCCCGGCACTGCCGGATGCGATGCGCCGTTGAATGTAGGAACAGCCGGTCAGAGCAAATCAGGAGGATTGATTTTAGGCACCGGCTCGGTAACAAATGGACTCATTGTGCAGAATGGGAATGTGGGGATTGGGACGACGAGTCCGAATCCGAGTTATAAACTTGATGTGGCGGGCGACATTACTGCATCGGCGGGCGGGCGTATAAGCGGCACCGGGAGTGTCCCTTCTGGCATGATCGGCTTCTTTGCCGGGGCCTGCCCCTCAGGCTGGAGTGAATACACGGATGCCGATGGCCGGGCCATCGTGGCGATTACTGGCAGCAAGACGAACGCGGGAACGGTCGGGATCGCCTTGGGCAATCAAGCCCCTCGCACCATCACGGACGTGCCAAACCATAGTCATCCTTTCTCTACAAATTTAGCGACTAAATCATCGCAAGTGTGGGTAAATATCACTTCGTTGGGTATATATTTCCCATATAGTTTTAATCCTTCGAGCGGTTTACCGATAAGTGCCATGAACTTCGATCATAATCATACTGGAACAACGGATCCCGTAGGTGTTACATCCGTTGATGTAACTATGCCCTATATCCAACTGCGGGCCTGCCAGGCACCGTGAAAACGGGCGTCAAGCGATGATTCAGGTTTTACCCTTGTAGATTTCGAAGTAAAACTTCAAACATTTTCAGAGATTCTCCGGCTGGGCGCGGTCGGAGAATAAATAAATGGTGTTGAGTTTTGAAGTGGTGGGTGATAGAATGATCTTATGGACGACCACGAACAAAAGATAGAAAAACTCAAAGCATATTTCGAAAAACGCGATGACGTCGTGATGGCTTTTTTGTTTGGCTCGCAGGCGGAAGAGCGGGCTCACGCAAGTTCCGATTGGGATATCGCGGTTTATTTCAAACCCGAAAGAGAGCGTGTAGAATTTGAAGCCGATCACAAAGAGTATGGGCAGGAACACGACGTATGGAGCGATGTAGAATGTATTGTAGGAAGTGAAGTGGATCTTCTGGTGCTCAATCGTATTGCCGCAAGTATCGCTGATACCGCGATCCAGGGAATACAACTGGTAATAAAAGATTGGGGGCTCTGGCTCGAATTTATGTTAGCGGTAAGCCGTGAGGCGGAAGATTTTAGAAAAACAGCAAAAGAATATGCAGAGGTATATTGGCGCTCCGCTTCGCTTAGTGAGCGCGATGCTCATATTCTTGAGCGGCGTCTTGTATTTCTTGATTCAGAATTACAGGTTTTGCCAGAATATGTCGCATTGACATGGCTGGATTATCAACAACATAGAGATAAACAACGGCAAGTAGAGCGATTGATTGAAAATGTTATCAATGCTGTTATTGACATAACAAAAACCATACTTGCCAGTGAAAAACGGCCAATTCCTTCTTCTTACAAAGGCATGGTACGAGAGGCCTGCGCTATTCTTTCTTTCCCCCTTGAAGCGGCGGATCAGTTTGCCGAATGGGCGGAGTTACGCAACATTCTTGCGCACGAATACCTTGATTATCGTTGGGATAAGATTCACCCTTTTTTAGAGAAAGCAGAACCGATCTTGCTCTCATTTGTTCGTACGGTAAGGGCATTTATTGAAAAACAAAATCATTGATTGTTTTTCTCGCCTTACTCGCTATAATGAA
>CAYHZD010000109.1:0-1956 GCA_964361035.1 uncultured Candidatus Saccharibacteria bacterium | reverse complement strand
TCTACACCCATCTCACCGACCGCGCGCTCAAAGAGGTTCACAAAGCCTTCCACGGAAAACGGAGAAAGTAACTTTTGACCGCATGTACGCGTCATGATAGGTTGTAGCCATGGCAGAGAAAATTTTTGATCAAATTACAGCCGATCCAAACGTCAAATTTGGCAAGCCCGTCATTGAAGGCACGCGCGTGCCTGTCGATTTGATCGTGGGTAAAATTGCAGGCGGGATGACGATCCAAGAGGTAATGAAAGAATATGGTCTCACCCAAACGCAAGTTCAAGCAGCGCTTCGGTATGCGGCGCACCTTGTTGCGGAAGAAGAAATTGCGCTTGCATGAAGATCATTCTTGACGAAGACTTGCCGCGCTCTCTCGGAGCGGTTCTTGCGGAGAGAGGGCACGAAGTTTTTGATGTACGAGACGTTGGACTTCGCGGCAAGCCGGACGAAAAGATTTTCCGTTTTGCTCAAGAAAATAGTGCCGTGCTCTTTAGCGCCGATCTTGGCTTTTCAAATATTTTAAAATTTCCCCTCGGTTCACATGCGGGTATTGTTATTTTGCGGTTTCCTAATGAAATGCCGACGGCGCTCATAAACAAAATAACCATCGCGCTGTTAGAGAAAATTTCTGAAGAAGAGTTTAAGGGAAGCGCTATCGTATTTTCTCCCTCCGGAGCAAGAATTCGCCGATCTCGTTAGAAATCTTCTCGCCAACGGCGCTGATCTCCGCTCCGTCCAGGCTCTTTTAGGACACGCCAACATCTCGACCACGCAGATCTACACCCATCTCACCGACCGCGCGCTCAAAGAGGTTCACAAAGCCTTCCACGGCAAGAGGCGAAAGTAATCAGCATCTCTCAGTAATTACTTTGGCGAACTCTTCCAAGTCTTGGAGCCCGTGTTTTAATACATCTATCACAATTCCGTAACTTACAATTTCGTAGTCATGCGCGATAATATTCCGGAAACCCGCCATCCGCATGAGTTTTCCGGCAAGGGGCGGTGAAATAATTCCCTCCTCCTGGAGGATCTGAAATGCTTCGCCGAATGTGGAAGGCTTTCTAAAGTTACGGCGGGAAATAAATGCTTCCGCAAGATCAATGGCGGCTTGGCATGCAAGATATAAATACCGCTCAACCGCGCCGCGCCTATCGACGTTGTTCTCAATTTCTTCCTGCGAAAGCGCTTGATACCTTTCCAGGATCTTCAGATATTTTCTGATTGCGCTTATCTTGTTTTCTATTGCGGCAAGCTCGGTCATTATGCGCGGGTGAGATGATGGCGGCGGAGCACGGCGCGAAAATCGAAATACTCGGTAAGAATTTTCGGCTCAATGAGCACCTTATACGGCTCCCGCGCAAAAAGAGGGGCGCTTTCTTTGATGATGTTGTATTTAAGTTCGGGGCTTTCGGCGAGCTCAAAGACAACAACATCCACCGCATCGGTTTTAAGCGCGCGGCAAAGCTCCGCAGCCACTTTGAGCCGGAGATCGCCCATTTTTTCTTTTGATTCTCCCGCGAGCGAAACCGCGAAATCGTAGTCGCTCATGGGTCCCGCTTTATTTTTTGCCCGTGAGCCAAAAAGATACGCTAGCTTCACTTCCGGAAAACGCTCAAAGACCGCAGCAGCTTGTTTCATTGGTTCATCCATGTTGCCAATATACCACCCGTGCGGGCTTATTCAAAAATGTTCAAAAATCTACACCCATCTCACCGACCGCGCCCTCAAAGAGGTGCACAAAGCCTTCCACGGCAAGAGGCGAAAATAGACTTATTTTTCAATGTTTTTCAGCTCCACCAGCTATTGACAAATAGCCATATTTCATGGTAGAATGCGCCCAGATTGAAAACTGAATAATAGAAGGGTAAAAAAAGAAGCAAAAACGAACAAAAACAGGGCTAAAACCCTGGAAAGGAAGGTTCTCAATGGCAAGAAAGAATGATGGGTTCTTCGAATCCA
>CAYHZD010000108.1:0-2015 GCA_964361035.1 uncultured Candidatus Saccharibacteria bacterium | reverse complement strand
AGGATAAGATTATAGTATAAAATCTTTTAAGAACGATGGCAAGAAGTTCCATCGGTGCTCTGTCATAACATACCATTGCTCCACATTGCTGAAACGGCCCGCGGGAAGATCAAGGAGATCGGTGTTGATGCCTTCCAGGCGTGTGGGCGCTGCATACACATATAAGGGTTGATACAAGAAAAGAGCGGGGAGATCATTGAGTAGTTCATCCACAAATGATTGGGAGAGGGTGTCTCGTTTTTCCGCCTCGTTCGTGCTGCGCGCTTCCTCGAGGATTTTGTCTACTTTTACATTTGAATAGTTCGCGATATTGAGCCCTGGATCAGTACGCTGCGAGGAATGCCAGAATGCGAAAGGATCGGGGTTATATCCTACAACTTGGCCGAAGAGCAGTGCGTCGTACTCGCGCGGCCGAATCACGTTGCGCTCCAAATCCGTCACTTCAAAAATTTGTACTTCTACCCGCACGCCCGCCTGCTCCCACATTTCTTTGAGGAGCTTGGCAACCGCCGCGAGCTGCGGATTGGCGGCCGTGACGAGCTGAAAGATGGGTGGATTCTCCTCGTCATAATCTTTGTTACTTACAATCGCTTGGCGGGCTTTTTGGGGATCATACGTTGGCATTTGTTTTTTAGGCACCACATAGGGAAGAGGAGAAGTGATTGAGGTTGCTTGGCCGCCAAGCGCTTCGTTGATAATGCGTTCCGTATCTGTGGCATGCCAGAGCGCTTCGCGTATCGCAAATGAATCAAGAAGTTCATTATGCGCGGGGTTGAAAAATACGCCAACAAGACGCGGCAGAGGAAAATGCATGAAGTGCGAAGATGCGCGAGGTGCCAGAGGAAAAGAAGGAGAAATGATGCCCATGGCATCAATGGTTTCGTTTTGATACGCCGCGCGTAGTTCTTCTTCATTGGGAAAGATTTCAATAATAACGCGGTTGATATAGGGTTTGCCTAACGCATATTCAGAGAACGCTTTGAGCGTGTAAGAACGAATGCCGCCTTCCCCTTGTTCCTCAAATGACGCAACACGATAGGGCCCCATGCCGATCGGCGATCGGTTGAGCGGTGTTACGGTAAATTCCTGGGGGGTGAGATGCTCCCAGCGGTGTTTTGGGAGAATACCGAGTGTGGTAGCCCCAATGAAAGGCGCGTAGGGTTTATCAAGCGCAACCGTGATTGTATATTCATCAATTTTTTCTACGCGCACTCCTTCCCATTGGGCGCGTAGAGGGCTGCGGAGCGCCGGATCGCGCACCCATCCAATCGTAAACAGCACGTCATCGCTCCCAAAGAATTTCCCATCGTGCCAGAGAAGATTTTTTTTCAAATGAAACGTATAGCGAAGGCCGTCCTCGGAAATTTCATAGGATTCGGCAAGTTCCGGTTCAAATCCTCCTTGGCCATCCGGCCGCATAAGTCCCGCATAGATGAGATTGACTAAGTCGCGATCAGTATCGGAAATAGCAAGAAGCGGATTGATAAAACGCGGACTGCCTACCACGCCCTCGCGCAGCGTGCCGCCGCCTAAGGGAGCAAGCGTGGCGTAGCGTTCATCAAAAAAACGCAAGAGCACCAGCGAAGAAACCATCGCTGCAAAGGCAAACAGCACAAACAGAAATTGTTCTTTTTTTGAAAAGTAAGCGAAGAGAAAACGGAGACGATGGAAATCACCAGGCATGATGATGGTTAAATAAAGAGATTGAGGAGCGCGAGCACGAGAAAAAGGAACGCCAGGACAACGGTACTGATGAACAGCACGCGTTCAATGCCGCGGCGGCTGGCATAGAGAAGATTGCCGCCGCCAAAGGCGCTACCAAGGCCGGTGCCGCGCTGTTGGAGTAAAATAGCGGCGGTAAGCAGGAGAGAAACCACGATTTGCGCAAGCGAAACCAGGAGAGTTACGGACATGGGGGGAGTATAGCATATTTAATTATCCTTGGCAAAAGGAGAGGCGGTACATTCAACTCTGAAGTGCAACACCGGTTAATTCATAGAATACCTGATAAGGTG
>CAYHZD010000107.1:0-2017 GCA_964361035.1 uncultured Candidatus Saccharibacteria bacterium | reverse complement strand
GCTTGTGGTGCTTGATGGGTTGGGTATTAACACCGAGCAAAGAGAAAATCCCTATACGATGGCAAAAAAGCCGACGTTTGAAGAATTTGAGCAGTGGTATCCGTTTGCCGCACTCCAAGCTTCGGCGCTTGCGGTGGGGCTGCCGTGGGGCGAGCCGGGCAATTCCGAAGTGGGGCACCTTACCATGGGGGCGGGCCGCATCGTCTATCAACATCTGCCGCGCATTGTGACCGCTATTCAGGATGGCACCTTTTTTACGAACCCCGCGTTTCTGAAAGCCGCCGCGCGCGTAAAAAAAAATAATGCTGCGCTTCATCTTGTAGGTCTTTTTTCTACCGGATCTGTGCACGCCTACGTGGATCATCTCTATGCGCTTTTGGAATTTGCCAAACGCGAACAGATTGAGCGGGTATTTTTGCACCTCTTTACCGACGGCCGCGATGCGCCCAAAAAAGAAGCGGGCATGTTTTTGCCGCAGCTGCAAGAACGCCTCCAAAAAAAATATTCGGGCTTCGCGATAGCGTCACTCATCGGCAGATCGTTTGCGATGGATCGCGACGAGCGCTGGGATCAAATTCAAAAAGCGTTTGCGTGCCTCGTGGACGGCAAAGGAAAATACTTTCTCGATCCGATTGCCTATCTTAACACGTCATACGCCGAGGGAGCGACCGATGAATTTATAGAACCCGCTTTTCTCGCTGATGATCAAGGGGCGCCGATCGGACGCATACATCCGGACGATGCAGTCATTTTTTTCAATTTTCGCGAAGATTCCATGCGCGAACTCACCAGTATATTTATAAAAAATAACTTCGCGATGACAACCATGACACAATACGATGCGGACTTTTCTGCCGAGGTTGCCTTTCCACCTCTGGAAATCGCCTGGCCTTTCGCGCGCCTGATTGCGCATCATCGCAAAAGCCAATTACACCTTGCCGAAACCGAAAAATATGCGCATGTCACCTACTTTTTCAATGGTGGCAGAGAGGAGCCATTCGAAGGCGAAGAGCGTACATTGATAGCATCCTCGAAAATAATCCACTACGATGAATCGCCGAAAATGAAAGCGGGAGAAATCACCCAGAAAGCAATTGAAGCGCTTCCGAAATTCGATTTTCTCCTTATTAATTATGCCAATGCCGATATGGTGGGGCACACCGGCAATATAGAGGCAACCATCAAAGCCATTGAAACACTTGACCAATCACTCGCCACCCTGCGACAAGCAGTTCAGCAAACCAATTGCATCCTGATCATTACCGCCGATCATGGCAACGCGGAACAAAAACGTGAAGCGCTCACCGGCGAGCTGCGCCCGAAACATAATCTCAATCCGGTGCCTTTTTTTCTGATCGCGCATGATATGCGGCATAAGACCATGCGTACGCCTTCAGAAATTGAAAAAATCCGCAAAAATCCCATCGGCACCCTTGCCGACATTGCCCCCACCATTCTTCCGCTCATGAATCTTCCTACTCCGGCTGAAATGACGGGCATCAATCTGTTGCCGAAAATATTATAAAAAGACTGCTTGATAACAAGCATTACTAAACTATTTCTTGCACTTACAGCATCTTGTACATTTCCCACATTTTTTACAAATTTGCCCATAACACTTACATTGCGGGAAACGCGGTCCTGACGGCGCTCCGCAACAACCACATATATAGCTCATGGTTCCTCCTTCTTATATTTTTCACATAATATTACAAAAATGCATTTGGATGCAACCGTTTATTCCCGAGAATGTTACAAAGTCACGATCGTGATGTTGTAACAAAGTTGTTCTTCCCGATGCATAACTGAGAAACTAAACAATTTCTGCATTTTTTGCTTTGAAAAATTTCACGTGCGGTAAAAGATTTAAATAATTCAAATGCTGAATAAATTCTTTTGGCGGCTTTGGTCCGAACCAGACGCTTTTTTGAATTGGTTCGAACTCAAGATTAATAAGTTCATCTCGCAGCCAATCGCGTTTCCAGCGCCATACTTCCGGAATATCAAAAACAATAAT
>CAYHZD010000106.1:0-2043 GCA_964361035.1 uncultured Candidatus Saccharibacteria bacterium | reverse complement strand
AGATGACGCCGAGTTCGTAGGAGAGAAAAAGATAGGCGAACCAGCCGGGAATGAGGGCGAGCGATGAAGAGATAAAACCGGCGATGCCGGTAAGAAAGCCGAAGAGCATTGCCCACGGGATGGTCATGAGAATAAGCGTGTTGACGATAGGCGAGATCCACGAGATAGCGCCGAAGGTGAACCAAATGAGCGGCAGTACGGCGGCTTGCGCCGCGAGCGTCGTGGCGGCAGAAGCACGCAGATGCAAAAATTTCGGTATCCACCAGAGCCGGTTTTCTAATGGTTGTTCCCAGAGCACCAAACCAATCGTGGCAAGAAAGGAAAGTTGAAAGCCGAGATCAAAAACGAGCACATTCGGATCCCACCACACCATGGCCGCACCCGCAAACGTAAGCGCGTTTTTTATTTTGTACGGACTGCCAGCACGGCGCGCTAAAAGTACCAGAACGCCAAGCACGGAAGCGCGCACGACTGATGGAGCGGCACCCGTCATCAAGGCAAAAAGAATCACAAAAAGAGCAGGCACCATCAATTCGCCGAAAATGCCAGAGAAAAACAGACGAAAAAATACTGCCACCGAAGAGGCAATAATGGTAATATTATAGCCGGAGAGCGCGATGAGATGAGAAGTGCCGGTGGCGCGAAATGCTTCAGTGAGGTCTTCCGGAATAGTATCGCGCGATCCCACCAGAAGGCCGCCAAGAAAAGCGGCGTGCGGCTCTGGGATGGCGGCAGAAAAGGAACGCACCAATCGTTCTTTGAGAGCAAAAAGTTTTGTTTTTAAGGCATTGCCTTGATCATGCGCGATGATATGAATTTCTGGGTAATACATCACTGCCGTGATGCGCTTTTTTGCAAGATATGCTTTATAGTCAAAATCCGGAAACGAAGGCGGTTCATCCACGCGCCCGCGCACTTCCAAAAGATCGCCGTAGACAAACGGGGGATAGGGGCGCGCGGTAATCAGGAGATTATCGCCGTCCGTATACCCCACGAAACGCATCCGCGCGTTATTGCGTTCCGGTTCTTCTGTTATAAGCACGCGCAATGTCATTTGGTTGCCGTAAAGAGAGGGAAGGCGCGATGTTTCAATCAGCCCATTTTTTGCTTCGTAGCGAAAAATACCAAGCAGGGCGGCTGCCATAAAGATGCCCGCCAAAAACCACGCGCGCTGAAAAACAATGCTCGCAAAAAAGAAACATGTGATAGCGGCAAAAAGCATATAAAGCAAAAGATCGGGAAGATCAAAAAACGAGCGTATTGCTACGCCGCCCAAAAATGATACCAATAGCCAAAAAAAGATTTGCGATTTATGCATCGAGCGCTTCGTTGACTAATCTATCTGCTTGTTTGTTTTGCTCTCTGGGCACATGCGTAAAGGTGACTTCCCCTTTTACATCGATGAGAAGATTATGTATTTCCATAAAAAGTTTCTGTAGATTTTCTCCTTGGATTTTGTAGCGGTTGGAAAGCTGTTCTACGGCAAGTTCAGAATCCATACGAATCTCAATCTGCATCGCCCGCGCCTTTTCTTTGCCAAAAAGCTGTTTTATTTTTTTAACGGCAAAAATCACGGCCTGATATTCCGCTTCATTGTTGGTTTTTATGCCGATTGTTTGGCCATAGGTTTTAAGCGTATTGCCGCGCGTATCAGCAATCACCACGCCAATGGCCGCCGGCCCCGGATTGCCCCGCGCGCCGCCATCGGTATAGATAATGATTTTTTCCATACCATCAAGCATATCTTTTTTGTATCCCCATGAAACTATTGACAAGTTATACTTTATATGATAGTATTTAAAAAAGTTTACCTTTTGGTGCGCGGTAGAAGGATCGAACTTCTGACCTTTCGCATGTCAAGCGAACGCTCTACCACTGAGCTAACCGCGCCTATAAAAGACAGGAGCAATATAGCATATTTTTTCTGCATTCGCGAGTTGCCCTTTAATCGCCATCGTTGCTGTTTGTTGTCTTTCAAAGCGGGTAATCACTAGACTTGCCCCTAAATAGTATCTATGAGAAGATGCATCCATTAGCAATAAT
>CAYHZD010000105.1:0-2087 GCA_964361035.1 uncultured Candidatus Saccharibacteria bacterium | reverse complement strand
CGAAGAAAGCCGCGAACCAGCGCCCCATCCGTAACCAAAACCTTGCCAAGCGCTCTGAGCACCCCCGCCCGTAACGCCTCGCAAAAGCTTGGCTTGCATGGCGGGCGGGCCCGCCCCCAAAGCTGAATTGTAAATCGGGACTTTCGACAAATGTGGTTTTTTGATAGAGTAATGTAGGTTTGCAAAAATTGGCAGAAATTGCTACTATATAAATAGCCAAACTAACGATGAATGATACAGCCGACTTAATTAAAAAGCTCGAATCCGAGCGTAGTTCGCGAGTCATTTCCTACGCTACTGGCGACAGGCCGCCTTTTGCTACAAAAATTGCTGGTGATGTCGTACCACTGCTCGGCAATTTGCTTGACGGCATCGGCAAGGTCAAAAAAATCAGTTTGCTTCTCTACACGAGCGGCGGCGATATGCTTGCGCCGATTCGCATTGTCAAACTCATTCGTAATAATTGTGACAGTTTTGAGGTGTTGGTACCGTACAAAGCGCACAGCGCGGGAACGCTTATTTGTCTTGGCGCGGACACCATTGTGATGGGCAAGCTTGGTGAACTCACACCAGTTGATCCGGCTACCGGTCATCCGTTCAACCCGCAGAATCCAGCTAATCCACAGCAGAAACTTGAAGTGAGCGTTGAGGACCTGAATTCATATTTACTTTTTGCCAAAGAGAAAGCGGATGTAAAAAGTGAACAAATGATCGACGCGTATAAATTGCTGGTGGAAAAGTTACACCCTCTCTCTATCGGCAATGCCTATCGTGCTTATCGGATGGCGCGCCTTCTTACCGAACGGCTTTTGTGGTTGCATATGGACAAAGAAAAGGATAACGAGAAGATAAAAAAGATCGTTAAAGAAATAACTGGGGACATTACCATTCACGCTTATCCGATCGATCGTGACGAAGCCGCTGATCTCGGTTTGAACGTAGAGAAAGCGGATGATACGCTAGATAAGACCATGCGCGAGCTTTATGAGGCGTATGCCACGGAAATGAAACTCGGCCAGCCATTCCACCAGAACGAATTACTTGTTGGCAAGGAGATGGCGGAAATAAACAAAGTAGGCGCATATCTTGAAACCGCCGACACTTCCTATCAGTTCACTTTTTCTGGCAAGGTCCAAAAGGTCATTAGAAATAATCAGCCCTCGATTGATCTCAATTTTGAGTCGCAGTCGTGGGTGAAAAAATAAAGCCATGAACCAGTCAATTGCTTACACAAACGGAATGTTAGAGGGAATGTTGCAGATTGATCCGATCTCTCTAACAGATATAGATAATTCCACTTCAAAAAAGACGGATGTTTTTTCACCTTACCCAACATCAGCATCTAACCCAGCGATTTGCTGGTTACCATGGGAAAACTTGCGAGTGCCCGAAGTATTTCCTGCATACCCTCGAGATAGTTTTATAGGAATGTTGGATCCCGGAGAGGCAGATAGAATGAAAGAGGAAGTTGCGTTATCCAAAAAACGTTTCAATGATGATTTTGTCCGAAAGCATCAAATATTGTTTGGAGAGTGATTTTATCATCAATCTTCTCAAGGGCGACGCAAACGCTGTCCGATTCTATGAAGATATCCGAAATGCTTCTCTTGCTGTAACCGCCATCACCTCGGTGACTCTTTTCGAAATTCTGCGTGGAGAAGAAAAAAATCCGTCCAAAATAGAGAAATTTGAGGAATTAAGAAAAAGACTCGAAGTTTTGGCGTTTGGGGAAAGAGAAGCAGAGGAAGCAAGCCAAATAGTAAAAAAGATTCATCAAGATGGTTTTAGTATTGATACTGATGATTTGTTGATTGGCGCAACTGCGAAAATGAATGGGGCAATTCTAGTTAGTAATGATAGTGGTTATCAGAGGATTGAGGGTTTGCAGTTACGCACTTATTGATAGACGGAGGGAATTTATAATGAGTTTGTTATGACTACAACAGAATTCGATGTGATTGTTGTCGGCGGGGGAGCGGCAGGGATGATGGCTGCGGGCCGAGCGGCAGAGCGAGGGGCAAAAGTTCTGCTCTTGGAGAAAAATAAAGAACTCGGCGAAAAATTGAAAATTACTGGCGGCGGCAGGT
>CAYHZD010000104.1:0-2088 GCA_964361035.1 uncultured Candidatus Saccharibacteria bacterium | reverse complement strand
CCCGCAAACCAGCGGGAGCGTTTAATGAAGAAACTGCGAAGGACTCCCACACCAAAAAGAGCAACCGCAGTAAGCGCGGACGCGAACAAAAAAATATTGGGATTATTGGAAGGCAAGAAAAAATAAGCAAGTAATGGAATGGCGCCGGCGAACACAAAAGCGACAAACGTGGTGAACGCTCCCCGCAAAGGCGCCAGTGCTTGAGCGCTGCTCAATTTCAATTCTTCTTCCATCATCACATCAAGCCAAAGCTCTTTATTTTTAAAGAGAAGACTGGAAAGCAGTATGGCATCTTGCGCTGAATATCCGCGCTCTTTAAGTAGGGTCTGCATTTCTGAAAGCTCATCCTCCTTTTGATGCTGCAGTTCCCACTCTTCCACCGATCGCTCTCGCTCATATACTTCTTTTTCGGATCGCGTAGAAAGCCAACTTGAAGCCGCCATAGCAAATCCATCGGCCGCAAGATTCGCCGTGCCAAGCAGTAAAATGGTGGCAGTGGGAAGATCAGCGCCGGCCACTCCCGCCACCACCGCAAAGGTGGTGATAATGCCATCGTTGGCGCCATACACGGCGTCTTTTAAATATTTTCCGATCTCTTTATGCTGCGGTCCTTTGCGCATATGTTATGAAAGACCGAGTACCTCTTTTATTTTCGCCCGATTAAATCCCACCATAACGGTGCGATCGATTGCAATCACCGGTACGGACATCTGCCCGGAACGATCCAACATCTCTTGACGCTTTGCGGCATCCGCTGCTACATTATACTCTTTAAATATAATGTCGTGTTGTGCAAAAAAATCTTTTGCCTGCCGACAATACATACAACTGGGAGTAGTATAAATAGCCACCTGTTTCATTACCGTATTATTATAGTGCCCTTCAGAGAAGGATTCAAATGGTCGTGAAAGGGACACGTTTGACTTTTTAAAAATTGGTGACGATATTCTTCGCCTTGCGTAAATCCACGCAACGCATCAAAACCGGGGCATTGGGTATGGGTCGGATGCACGGCGGAAGCCGGCCAGTGGGGGCGCGTGTCATCATTGATAAATATGACTATTTCGCCTTTTTTAATTGTTATTTCCGTAGGATCAAAACCGTCTGCGGTGATACGGATCACCTGATCTTGTTTTTGATAAGGAGAAGGGAGGGGAGGAATGGATCCATCGCCGCCGTATTGGTGAAAGTATTGAATAGCTCCCCAAAACGCAGCCGCAATAAGAAGGATGATGAAAAAAATAATGAAAGAACGATAGGAGTTCATAGATATTATTCGTGCTCGCTGGTAATTTTACCCTGCAGGGTGCGCAATTGATGGAGAGCCGCTTTTGCTTCCTCCGGCTTAAATGTTTTGGAATGCCAGGGAAATTGAAATTCCATAAAATCCACTCCTTTGCCCGGAATAGTATGCGCAATAATCATGACGGGCTTTTCATAAATGGCGCGCGCCTCTTGACACGCATTGACGATTGCGGCAAAGTCGTGACCGTTGATTTCAAGAACATGCCAATTAAATGCTTCATATTTTGCGCGAAGCGGTTCAAGCGGCATAATATCTTCCGTCATGCCGTCAATTTGAATATTATTGCGATCGATGATGCCGGTTAAGTTGTCCAATTTCAATTTGCCGGCAAGCATCGCGGCTTCCCACGTATTGCCGGCTTCTTGCTCTCCGTCGGACAGCAAACAATAAACCTGATTTGTTTTCCCGTCCATTTTTAATCCGATTGCCATGCCTACTGCTTGTGAAAGTCCCAAACCAAGAGGGCCGGAGGTGGTCTCAATACCGGCAAGCGCCGTGCGATGAGGATGCCCCTGCAGGCGTGTGCCAAACTGGCGCAGTGTTTTTAATTCTTTAAGCGGAAAATACCCCGCATGCGCCATGGCCGCATATTGCACCGGACAAATATGGCCATTGGAAAGCACCAGGCGATCGCGATCCTCCCAATCAGGATTTTTCGGATCATGCTTAAGTATATGAAAATAGAGCGCGGTAAAAATATCGGCCATCGCAAGCGGCCCGCCCACATGCCCGGATCCCGCATTAATCACCATTTCAATGGTATCATGCCGAATCTGCGCGGC
>CAYHZD010000103.1:0-2090 GCA_964361035.1 uncultured Candidatus Saccharibacteria bacterium | reverse complement strand
TCGTACTCATACTGGGAACAATCGGAGCTTTTGCCATGTCCTTGAGGCGCGCGAACGGCGACTTGCATCGGGAGATTTTCGTTCACCATTACAGCGAGCATCCAGAACGGTTTTCTTTGCCCCAAGTTCGGGTGAAAGTTTCTGGGCCGGATACTGCGATGCCCACCGCTTTTCTTCGAGTTTTGTTCGGTCTAGCAAAGAAAGCAATCTATCAATCGGAATACCTTGCTATTATGGTCATCGTCTTTTTTCTTACGTTTTTATCGGAGCTTGTTTTTTTCCCCGCCGCGGGTAATCATCCTTTGTTAAAGTGGCTCATTATTGTGTACGCGGCAGTTTCATGTCTTTATCTCTTGCGTGAAGTAATCGGAGGATATTATTCCATTGAAGGGCGTGTAGCTCTGGTGAAAGAAAAGCTTGCTTCAAAATGAGCAAAAAAGGAATCCACCTCTTTTTTATCTATGAACCGGAACAAGTTCCGGTAATTTTGGCGCGGATAGCGGGCAAGGAGAAAGTAAAGATAGTTGCCCTTGATTACGAAGTGGAGCTTGAGCTGAAAAAACGGGGCATTAGTTTCACCTCCCTTCAAGATATTTCCGTTTCCCCGGACGGGGACCGCGCTCTGCTTGAATACACCAGAGCATTGGCGTTAAATTGGTATACATCGCCCGAAACCGCCTTCTTGGCGCACGACGGAATTTTATTGGGGGAACAACACGAGGTTGTCGTGCTCTACTACCTTCAGACGCTCGTTTATTATATTTCCGCGCTTGAGCAAGTTTTGTCCCACTTTCCTGATGCCGTAAAAATCTCTGTTCCCATGTCGTTTCATTACGTGTCAGATTTGGCCGACCCTACGGCCGTTTATAAAGAGCGCTTGCCTCTCGATGTATTGAAATTACTCGCCAATAGAAGAGGGATAACTCTTGAGGTAATCTCACCACCAATAACTCACAATGCGAGGGACAAGTGGTTTAATTTTAAAACGAAACTGTCTCAATTTATGTTTGGTAGGGTAGTTAGAGTATCAAACGCACTGGTAAACTTTTTTACAAAACAAAGACCAATCAAAATTTTCGTCTCCGATCCGTGGTCTCGCTTAGAGTCGTTTATCAAAAAAATGGACGACGTGGAGCTTGTAATGACACGCCGGAAAGAAATAAAGATGATGAAATGGGACGTTTTTAAAACACGTGCCCGGTTTCATCACAGGCTGGATTTCGTAGATAAGGATGTCCGGAGGCTGGCTAGAATGGGAGCGCAAGAAATTGCTCGCAAGTGGGACGCACTTGGCAATAGTCCTTCAATATCTGAAAAATTTAAATACAAAGAAATTTCGTTTTGGCCAGTAGCCAAAGAGATGTTTGATTCGTTGGTTAAAAATCATACCGAAGATGCAATAGTCACCATTGAAAATACTAAAAAACTATTCAAATATTATGGCGTCAATTGCGTTCTGCTTTTTGCCTCTACCAAGGGATACGACAACGTCATAGCTCGGGTTGCGGAACGAATGGATATTCCAAGCATTGAACTCCAGCACGCGCTTACCAATAATCAAAAGACGTTGGTGCATTGCCGTCTCAACAGTCGATATCTGGCAGCGTATGGAGCCATAACGCGCAAGATGTACGAATCGTGGGGGGTGGAGCCGTGGCGGATTATAGAATGTGGGTCGCCACGGTTTGATAGTTATTTTTCCCCTTTAGGGAAAGATGAGCTTGAGACAATACGTTTGAAGCTCCATTTGGATAACAAGTTTGTAAATGTGCTTGTTAACGTTCCCCAAATTTACCTGTCCTTGGAATACGGAAATTATACAAGTTACGACGTAGAGCAAACTCTTAAAGTCTATGCTGAATTACAAAAAGAAATTCAGGGAGTGCGTTTAATGTTAAGGCCACGTCCGGGCCCGTGGAGACAAAATTTTTACCGTCGGGAGGAAACACTGGGGTTATTTAATGGGGAAACACGTTATGTTCAGTCAGAAGATTTACGTGTCCTTTTGACTCTTTCTGATGTAGTAATATCTGGGGGGTCAACAATGATACTGGAAGCCCTTATATTAAGGAAACCCGTGATTGCTTATC
>CAYHZD010000102.1:0-2213 GCA_964361035.1 uncultured Candidatus Saccharibacteria bacterium | reverse complement strand
ATCTACATAGGTAATATATTTTTGCGGACTGTTATCCCAATTACACACAATATATGTCCAGCTATTTGCATTGACATCAATACTTGAAGCTCCAATTCCACCGCCACTCTCTATATCAAAGTGACACGAAGGATTCCACAGATTTTCATTTGAGTGTGCCGCGGCTAAACCATAATCCCAGTCATTGTTGGCTGCGTTGTTTCTTGTGGTAACCATCTGATATGCTTCACCATTGGCGCCATTAATCCACGCTTCAATTGTTCCTTCTGTCGTGAGATCCCAATCCGCATGATCAGGAAATTTTACCTGATGAGTGGCGGCGGAAAAGTTATCCGCTCCCCCAGCAATGCCTGTTGCTGAACCTTGAGTGCCTACGGTTACCGTAGTGGAGTCATTATTGTTTGATGTTGAATCAAGATGCGCCCCCGATGTTTCCGCTAAATGCCATACTCCCACATAATTCGTATCCCACACGCCGGTAATAGCTTCCTGCGTGGTAGAAATAGAACTGTTGCCATAGTACACATAAATATCGGTATCAACCGTTGCTCCAAGCGTCGGCACTTCCACCCACATCGCAATGAGTCCGCTTGCCGCCGTATATTTCTCAATCTCATGGTCAAGCTTTGCAGGTGAATGGCTGCTGTCGGTAAAGACAATATCAAACCCGTTTGCGTTGCAGGGGCCGTCAATACCGCCCGCGCAGTCAGTGTCCCGCGCAAGATCAGCGTCGGTATAGGCGATGAGCACCGGAAAATTACTTAAATCAGTTGAGCCGCTCACCAACGTATTATCAAGCGTCAATTTCTTACGGAATTTGTAGCTGGTGTTAAACCAGTCATTGGCATACGCTTCTTTGATTTTCGGAGGAATGCGAATCTCTTCGCCGGAAGGCAAAGGAAGATAAAGAGCGGGGATGCCGCTGAAGATCCAGAGCACGATCAGAAAGAAAATGAATAAGGAATTTAGAATTTTGAATTTAGAATTTGGCATATTAATATCTCATTTCTCATTATGGTATTTCTTCAAGTTTACGCAGGAGCTTTTCTTTTTCGAGGAAGCCCGAATACACCTCTCGCACGATACCGGCACGATCAAGAAAGAAATGCTGCGGGAGCGTATAGATCGGATACAATTCCGTGAGTTTTCCCTCGCGATCAATCACGCTTGTCATTGCATATCCTCCTCGCCGTAGATAGGTATTGATCACGCCTTCGCTTTCATGCAAAGAGAGCAAGAGCACATGTGTTTCCGTCGGTTCATCTCGATGGATTTCATTAAGAATCGGGATTTGCGCTTGGGCTAAGGGAGACCAGGTTGACCACACGGAAAGAATGATTTTTTTCCCGCGAAGATAGCGGATATCCACGTCGGCGCCGTTGTTGTCGGCAAGAGAAAAGAGGGGGGCGGGCCTGCCAATCATGCTCGCGAATCGTTCGGGAGGGAATTCGACTTGTGGGGGCCTCGTAACGCGTTGGATGCTCAAGAGATCTGGGATTTCCGGCACGGTGAATTGATACTCTCCCAATAGGGGGAGTGTAACGCTCACACGAGATCTCGGAGCAAGAGAAGCGGAAAGATTGAGCGTCTGATGACTGTCAAACGTCATAATAGCGGTATAGAAGGTTTTGTATCCCTCTTTTTCTATCTTAAGATAATATTTTCCCGGAGGAACGATAAAACGGTAGGTTCCATCCTCTTGAGTATAATATGGATTTGCTTGATTGAAAATCTCTCCCGGCCAGAGTACAAAGTTATTTTGTTCAGTTTTAAATTCAAAGACCGATATCTTCGCACGTCCGAGAGGCTTTTTTGTGTGCGCATCAGTCACGATGCCTGTTTCTGCCGCATGAAGCAGATTAATATCGCGCTCCGCAATCTGACCCGCGCCATCCTTTGCTCGAAGAGCAATCTGGTATACCCCTTGTTTTTTAAATTGAATATCGCCAAACCAAAGATCCCCGGCTCGGGAAAGGGTGAGTGGCTGAATATATTCTTCACCGGTGATCGCCGTGCCGTTTGGGGCAAGCTTGCGCGCCACCACATCAACCGAGGTTGCGCCGCCGATCGTGGAAGTAATAATCCGCTGCACGATTCCTGCAAGAGTGAAAATGGCGCTGGTGGGAGAAGGAATGAGCGACTGGCTTCCCGTAAGCACCATATTCGCTCCGGTAGCCGGCGGTTGAACATCTACCACCAGCACCCCAACTTCC
>CAYHZD010000101.1:0-2230 GCA_964361035.1 uncultured Candidatus Saccharibacteria bacterium | reverse complement strand
ACGGAAAAGTTGCTCGCACTCCTCAAGGATCGTCAGCCCGGCCTCATGACGTGGAACGAGTTTCTCTGTGAGCGATTACGAAACCTGTACGAGCTTACTTCGCGGGCCGTCAGTAAGTAGTTGCTCGAGATGAGCGGTTTCAGAAATCAGGCGCACGACCTTCGGGTACGGCGCCTTTCTTTTTGCTTATTTAGGATATTTTCTTTCTCTTCAGTAATAGCGAGTTAGACACCACAGACACCGAGCTGGTAGCCATAGCAACAGACGCGAAAATCGGATTCAAGAGCAGATGAAAGAACGGATAGAGCACACCCATCGCCACCGGAATAAGAATGACATTATAACCAAAAGCCCAGAACAGATTTTGCTTGATCGTCCGCATGGTCTTTTTTGACAAGCTGATAGCCGTTGCCACCGAACGAATATCTTTATTGACCAAAACAATGTCCGCCGATTCAATGGCCACATCCGTACCACTACCCATGGCAATTCCCACATCGGACGCGGCCAAGGCCGGAGCGTCGTTTATGCCATCCCCCACCATCGCCACTTTTTTGCCCTGTTTTTGCAGTTCGCGCACCCGGCTTTCTTTCTGATCCGGCAACACCTCCGCTAAAACATTTTTAATACCTAATTTTAGCGCGATAGCTTCGGCCGTGCGCTTGTTATCGCCAGTGATCATTACTACTTCAATACCTTGCCCAGTAAGCATCTGCACTCCTTCTTTGGCACTGTCTTTAACCGTATCAGCGACCGCAATCAGGGCCAATAATTTAGCCTTAGAGGCCAAGAGCATCACCGTTTTACCTTCGTTCTCCAGTCGCTCGAGATCGACTTGGCGTGACGCAAAATCAACCCGCTCTCGTTCCATCAGTTTCCGATTACCAAAGACAAACAACTCGTTGTTAATAATTCCTTCCACGCCTTGTCCGGCAATAGCTTGGAATTTGGTTACCGGAAATAAGGAAACCTGTTTGTTGTCCGCTTCACCGACAATGCTTTCCGCCAAAGAATGTTCGGAGCCTTTTTCGAGCGAGGCCGCAATAGCTAGACTTTTTGTTTCATCCATTTCTCCAAGAGCGATAATATCGGTCACTTCCGGCTTACCGTTAGTTAGCGTGCCGGTTTTATCAAACACCACGGTATTAATTTTATGCGCCAGTTCCAAGCTGGTAGCATTTTTAATCAAAATGCCGTGTTCCGCTCCCTTGCCAGTCCCTACCATTACAGCCGTGGGAGTGGCTAAACCCATAGCGCACGGACAAGCAATAATCAGAACAGCAATGGTGTTAAGTAAGGCAAAGAGCAAGCTTGGCGCCGGACCAAACACATACCAGAGAACAAAAGTGAAAATCGCTAGCATGATCACGATTGGCACAAAGTAGGATGAGACCAGATCCGCCAGACGCTGAATCGGCGCTTTGCTACCTTGCGCTTCTTCGACTAATTTAATAATTTGCGCCAGCATCGTGTTAGAACCAACTTTGGTCGCTCGAAAAGTAAATGTGCCGGTTTTGTTAATCGTGGCCCCGACTACGGTATCACCTTTTTTCTTATCCACCGGCAAACTCTCGCCCGTCACCATCGATTCGTCCACCGCCGATTCTCCTTCCGCCATGACTCCGTCCACCGGAATTTTTTCTCCCGGTCGAACGCGTACCATATCTCCGATAAGCACCTCACTGATAGGAATATCCGTCTCCCGGCCATCTCTTACTACCCGCGCGGTTTTGGCCTGCAAACCGATTAATTTTTTGATCGCTTCGCTGGTGCCAGCTTTAGCTTTAGTTTCAAAATATCGGCCCAGCAGAATAAGACCGATAATAACGGTAGCCACGTCAAAATAGGGCAATGGTTCTATACCAATGCTTTGGACGATGCTCGGAAAAACTGTGATAAAAACCGAATAGACATAGGCCATAGTAGTGCCAATGGCCACCAGCGTATCCATATTGGCCGTCCGGTGTTTGAGCGCCGGAATAGTCGCCCGATAAAAAGTAAAGCCGATCCAAAATTGCACCGGCGTGGCCAGAATTAATTGTATCCAAAAATTTTGTAGCAGAGCCGGAGCGGTGTTTATCAATCCCGGAAAACTCCCCCAAACAATGAGCCCCCCTAAGACTAAGCTGATGGCTACCTTGTTGCGCAAACTTTTAAGTTCTTTTTGCTTCGTTGCCTTAGTTTCGTCTTCCGTTTTCAATTCTTCCTGCACCATCGCCTGATAGCCGAC
>CAYHZD010000100.1:0-2244 GCA_964361035.1 uncultured Candidatus Saccharibacteria bacterium | reverse complement strand
AAAATATGAGGACCATCGCCATGCAGGTCGCTCATGGGGCTTGGTGGATGGTCAGATGCAAATGTTCTCGGGTGTTGCCATTATTATGGGCGGCTCTCTTGTCGGCTATTTCTCTTTTACGGCACTTTTCCTCACCATGGGCATCATCCAAACCATCGCGACGTTTTATCAAATTCTTCTTTTACGGAAAAGATAAAAATATAATAAAAAATTAAAATATGATAAAACTTTTGTTGCGTCAAATTGTTACAGTAAAATTAGCGGCCGCTAATTTTACTGTATGCTCTTTCATTTCCTCGTTTCACTCATTGCGATAATAAAATAATGCGAAAATAAGAAAAATGCTGTAATAAAAATGGCCCCGACCGCGGTCGGGGCGCTAAGGTGTTGGCGGAGGATGGCGAGGCATATCATCCTCCGCTTCTTTTGCATACCACTTCGCTGCGGCAGATACATACAGAAATCCGCCCAAGAGAAAAGCGAGTACGAGCACGACAAAAGCTACCACAGATAAAAGAACTACTTTCATAACACGCCCTCCCTGAAAACACTAATCTTCCACGGCGATGACGCCCTTGCATGGCTTCGCTCCGCAATTGCATTTCATCCAGCGCATATGATTCCGGTCTTCTTCGTTTTTAAGGAATATATTGTAATCATAGGTTAGTTCTTCGCCTGCGGCGATATCCCGGGCAGCGATATCTCTGTCAAGACCATTTCCTTCATCATTGATAACATTGGGGTCGCAACTGTGATTGAAATATTTTACTTCATCACGGGGGAAAGTCATGGCGGTTTCCTCTTTATTCCAATAGCCGTGTTCATCGAGGAACTTGCGCTGTTTTTTACTTGTGTGATTATATTCCTCAAGAGGTATTATCTGATCTTCTCTGCCATCGTTGATGCGGACGACCGTGCCTTTCGGAATAGCGATTTTTACAAATACGCCTTGGTCGCAAATGTTACTCTTTTTTACCTCAACGGGAACTTCCATGTTTCTTTTTATAATAAAACTTTTATGACGTCAAATTGTTACAGTAAAATTAGCGGCCGCTAATTTTACTGTACGCTCTCTCATTTCTGTACATTTCCTCGTTTCACTCATTGCGATAATAAAATAACGCGAAATACGAGAAGTGCTGTAATAAAAATGGCCCCGACCGCGGTCGGGGCGCTATTGTAACGTGTTCACTTTTCTCACAAAAGAAAACACATTTGATACGCATTTACTTCTTTGGGCAACGCGTAGTGAGCAAGAAAGCCTTCGGGTCCGCCGCCGCAGGCGATCATTTCTTTGTCCGGTGCTAGGATGCGTGCGTCCGTGGCAGCGATTTTGCAAAAATCGAATTTCCCACGAATCCCTCCCCAGTCGCATCCGTACCAGATGCCACCCTCGAGTTCTATTTGTCCAAGACATTGAAACCCGAAAGGCGCAAGTAATCTGCGCGCAGCCATCGATCCTTTACTGATCTGAGGCGTATAAGCATCCTCCCCCATCAGTATTTCGAGCAGCATTTCTTGAGGTAAAGCAATGCGCGCGGGCAAGCCTTCCCACAAGAGAGAAACATACTCGTCGTCGTCCCATTGTTGCTCTGCCTCTTCCCACGTCATATCGCCAAGAAGCGGTTTGACGAATTTCTCCCAAAATGAATGCATGACGAATTCTGTCAAGAGGCGCCGCACCGTAATTTTCTCGTTAAGATATAAGAAAAGCAGGCGGCTGTATGAGAGAAGCTTCGCAAGCCCGAGGCCTTTGCTGCGTAGGGACTCGTCAAGCAGTAAGCTGCCAAGCCCAAGCACATCATCCGGCTCCTTTTCAAGACAGAGTCGGAACGTGCTGCCTTCGTCTATCCGGTACATGAACCGCTCATGTACTACTTCGATCTGGGAGGTGCCGACAATTGTCTTTTCACCATCCTCGGTTTCTTGTTCCATGACAAAGAACCAGCCGGGCAGATGAAGGTCCATTGACTGCGCGACACGCACTTGAAGCATCGCCGTATCACGCGGCAGAAAAAAATGCGTATAGTTATTCCTCTCAATCAGTTCAGCGATGCCGGACACATCGCCCTGATTCGCCAGCCGCACGATGTACCGTTTTTCTTCTTCTTGTCCTTTTTCTTCCATCACAAACCTCCTTTCTGAAAAAAAATAAGGGGAGCGTATGCGGCTCCCCCTTGTGTAAATGTCTATGAATAACGAAATACCCCAATTCCCCTAAAACACATGGATGGTGTACAATAC
>CAYHZD010000099.1:0-2259 GCA_964361035.1 uncultured Candidatus Saccharibacteria bacterium | reverse complement strand
CGGGGGCAGGCGTTTTCAAAATTAAGTAAAACAATCGCGCTTGCCGCCAAGGAAGGCGGCACGGATCCCGCAAGCAACACCAAACTGCGCGATGCGATCACCAAGGCAAAGCAGGCCAACATGCCGGCAGACAATATTCAACGCGCGATCGCGCGGGCAACCACTGCCGCCGAAGGATTGGAGACATTTTTGTACGAGGCATATGGGCCGGGTGGCGTTGCTCTTTTAATTGAGGGAGTAAGCGACAACCGCAATCGATCGGCCGGTGAAATCAAACATTTGCTCGCCGAGCATGGCGCCAAGTGGGCAGAACCGGGCAGTGTGCAGTGGGCATTCCGTAAAACAAACGCGGGATGGGAAGCGCAGGAACACAGTAGGATTGAGGTAAATGAGGAAGATCAAAAGAAACTCAAAATCTTGCTTGATGCACTCGAGGAGCAGGAGGATGTGGAGGAAATATATACAAATGTCAAAAATATAAAGGAAACAAATTTGTCATTAAATTATGAAAATTTTAGGCATTGATCCCGGCATCGGGAGAATGGGATACGGGGTGATAAAAAAAGAGGCGGGAAAAGAGGTTTTCATCGCTGCCGGTCTTATTGAAACACCCGCGGGTCTGCCGCATGCCGATCGCCTTCTCCTGCTTGCGGTGCAGTTAGAAAAAATTCTTAGGCGGCACAAACCGGATATCGCCGCCATTGAATCGCTTTTTTTTGCCAAAAATGCAAAAACGGCGCTCGCGGTGGCAGAAGCACGCGGGGTGGCGATCCTGTATTGCAAAAAAGCGGGTCTTGCTATTGAAGAACACACGCCGCTTCAAGTAAAAATCGCGCTTACGGGCTACGGACGGGCTGAAAAATTCCAAGTGGCAGCCATGACGAAAAAACTTCTTGAAATGCCTTCCGAGCTTGTGCAGGACGATACTTTGGACGCTCTTGCGCTCTGTCTGACGTGTGCGGCATCGCGGCGCACTTGACCATTATTTCTTTTCTTGCTAAGAGAGTGAAATAATAAAGCAAAAGGTCTCGATTCATTACTAATGTATTTTATGAATCACGCTTACCTTGAAGCAGATGACCTAGAAAACACCGACACGGAAGAAGACGAGGAACCAGATACAGAAGAAGATCCCGATACAGAAGACGAATTTTAATAAAACAAAACCCCGCAGCTGCGGGGTTTTGTTTTTCATGCTATCGTAGAGGAATGAACTTTGCCTCTCCGTTCACGCTTGCATTTTTGGCAGGAGCGATGCCGCCGCTCGTGTGGCTTTGGTTTTGGCTCCACGAAGATCGCCATCCGGAACCGCGACGACTCGTGGCGCTTGCGTTCATCGCGGGCATTGCTGCTATCCCCGTTGCACTCTTATTTGAATGGGTCGTGAAAGATATCTTACAATCCTCTTTCGGACCGGCCGCGCAATTCGGTCTTGCCATGATCATATTAGCCGCCGCCATTGAAGAGATCAGCAAATGGGCACTGGTGCGCGGGTTCTTATTCCACAAAAAAGAATACGACGAGCCCGTGGATGCAATGATTTATCTTGTTACCGGCGCGCTTGGTTTTGCCGCCGGTGAAAACATACTTTATCTTTCCACCGAATTTGAAAGAAGTTTCCGCCAAGGCCTTATGACGGGCAATCTGCGCTTTATCGGAAGCACGCTTTTACACGCAATCGCCTCCGGTATTGCAGGGTATCTTATTGCGCGCGCTTTTTCTGCCTCACCTACACGCAAACGTTTGAGTGCCGCCGCAGGCCTTTTTCTTGCCTCGGTCTTGCATGCGCTCTTTAATATTTCTATAATTGTATCGCAAGGAGAACGCATTGAATTTCCACTTGTCCTTTTGGGAGGAACTGGTCTTTTCCTCCTCTGGGCCTTTGAACGCATTAAAAAACAAAATATCTATGTTTCCTCACCAAAAAAAATCATTCTTTGAGCGGCTTATGGGAAGTCAATCCGATGAGTTCCTCCCCGCTGCCGAAGGCAAAGACATTCCCATTAATCCACCGGCTGGCGGAGAAGGCAAGCGCGCTTCCTCCGCTGCCTCTTTGAAAGCCGAGGAAGAAGGCGAGATGCTCGTGGATGTCTATCATACGCCGGACGAAATTGTGATCCAGGCGGTTTTGGGTGGCGTGGATCGTGATGATATTGATATATCGGCAACCCAAGAGATGATTACAATCCGCACGCACCGCGATCATGCCGAAGAAGTAGGGCGCGAAAACTATTACTATCAGGAACTCTACTGGGGCAC
>CAYHZD010000098.1:0-2265 GCA_964361035.1 uncultured Candidatus Saccharibacteria bacterium | reverse complement strand
GATCCGGCCTCTCTTACCATTGGCCTTGCCGCTCCGTATTATCAGGGAAGAACCGTTTGGTCTCATCAGCGTTTTGAGCGCCCGACCGCGGTATCAACCGCGGTCATAGATCACGTGTGTACGCAGGCAGAAGAAGAACATGCGCATTTGCTTTCAGCCGAAGAAGAATTGTTTGGTCGCGATATGCTTTGCGTGTACGCAAACGGTTATGCGATCAATGCATTGCCGCAACAGGCGCTTGCCCACGAAGTAAGCGTGGCCACGCGCTTTTCTTCGCTGCGATCGGTATTGCGTACGCATATCCTCGGACTCTTTGAAGAGCGGTATCCGCACGCACACTTCCAGATTACGACTTTTCCCGCCGCGTTTGGTCGTTTGTTGCAGCACCTGCCTCACGGGGCGGGGCATGCCGCGGTTATTGATATCGGCGGCACCGTGAGCGAATGTTCTTTTTTTGAGGAAGGCACGCTTACTGATGTGATCACGGTGCCGCATGGGGTAGCGACATGGATTTCGTCAGTAGCGCGAGAGAAACGCATTGCGCCAGGAGAATTATTGCATGTGCTCAATCACCCTCGTTTCAAGCAGGATTTTCAGGAACATATGGGGCAGTGGCGGCGACTCATGCGGCCGATCATTGCCGCGCGCGTGCTCCGGCAGCCGGATTACCATCTTTTTTTGGTGGGCGGCGGGGCATTGCTTGATCAATCGCGCGCCGCACTCTCTTCGCTTCTCCATACCATCCCCCTCGGCAGCCGCGCCGATATCCACACGCTTTCGGCAGATATTTTCCGCGATCAATTTCGCACGTGGCCTTCCTCCATTATTTCTGCTCTTGACGTAGGGCTTCTTACTTTACTATTTTAGATATATGGAGCATATGGAAAGAAAAAATTACGATGTCCGCCAACTTTCGGCGTATCAGGAAAAAAAGGATGCTAACCCTTCTTTTGGTCGTCTTTTAAAAGAAATTGAAGATCGCCGTAAACACCCTTCGCGGGGAAAATATCTCATCATTGCCGCAATTGCGATCCTCATGATGAGCGGAGGAGTTTTTTTCTTGTGGCAGAACGCATCACTTGCGATATCGATTACGCCCAAAAAAGTTACCATTCAGCCGCAAGGAGAGATTATTGCGCTTCCCTTTGAAAAAATATCAGTGCGCGTGCCGCTTGCCGGCGTGGATATTCCGCTGGTGAGCAAGCACGTGGAAGAATACGCGCGCGGCACGATCGTTATCTACAACGCCGGCACCGATACGCATCAGTTTGTGGCGCGTACCCGTTTTGAATCGCCGGATGGCAAGATTTATCGCATCCAGAAATCGATTGCAATTCCGGGCGCTACGAAAAAAGAAAACGAATTGACTGCCGGTTCCATAGAAGCAGAGGCAGTTGCCGACGAACCCGGTGAGGCTTCCAATAAAGAATTTACTGATTTCACCGTACCGGGCCTTAAGGGATCGCCGCTTTTTGAAAAATTTTACGCGCGCTCAAAGGGTGCGATTGCGGGCGGGCGCGTGGGCGAGGAACAAGTGGTTGATCGGAAGGCAATCGAAGGAAGTGCGTTTGCGGAGCGCGAACGCGCATTGAGCGAACAATTGCACGCGCAACTCCCCAATGGATTTCTTCTGCCGCAATCCGCTTGGCATATTTCCTATGTGGTAGAAAACGGCATACCGCAAGCAGATATAACCGGCTGGATCATTAAACGCGACGACCTCGGCAAAAAATTATCTTCCCTCTTTTTTGAGGAAGAAGAAAGTAAACGCGTCGCATTGTTTGATCTTGCCAATCTTACCATCTCCAGTATTTCTGAACCCGATGCGCTTGCCGGTGAAAATGCTTTTCTGCGTCTGGTGGCGAAAGGAGAAGTGGTGTACATAGAGCGTATTGATAAAGACCGTCTGCCCGCTCTGATCGTCAATCTTCATTCCGCCAACGAAATAAACGCTTTTTTTGAAAGTCTCGGATCTGTCGAATCGGCTACCCTTATATTCTCTCCTTCTTTCTTTGAGCGCATTCCTGCCGATGCTTCCCGTATTACGGTTGACGTTTCGCGGTAAAACGCGTATGATAGGTTGGTTATAGATTTCATGCAGGAAAAGCAGGATATTAAAGAAGGAACCGTTGTCGAGGCGCTTAAAGGCGCAACATTTCGTGTGTTATTCGATGACGGCGAGACCACGGCGCTTGCCACGATTTCGGGCAAAATGCGCCTTCATTATATCCGCGTATTGGTGGGGGATCGGGTGCAGATGCAGAT
>CAYHZD010000097.1:0-2272 GCA_964361035.1 uncultured Candidatus Saccharibacteria bacterium | reverse complement strand
TCATTTAAGCATTTATAAAAATATCTAAATCTCCATCCAATATTTCTTCGACCTTCGCTGTCTTTGTTCCTGTACGGTGATCCTTGACCATTTTGTACGGATGCAACACATAGGAACGAATCTGATTGCCCCATTCAATCTTGACCGGCGCCTCACCTTTCAGGCCCTTCAGTTCCCGCTCGCGCTGCTCTTCGCGCATTTGTAATAATTTTGCTTTTAAGATTGCGACGGCTTGGGCGCGATTGTCGGCCTGCGAGCGCTCGGTCTCCACACGCACTTGAATACCAGTGGGTTTATGCGTCAGGCGCACTGCGGTGGCGCGCTTGTTGACATTCTGGCCTCCTGCGCCGCCCGCACGGCTGAAATCAAAATCCAACTCATCGTCGCGCACGGCAATTTCTTTAATTTCTTGAAGATACGGGAGCACCTCCACATACGCAAAGCTGGTATGACGCAATTTTTTTGCCGAAAAGGGCGAGATGCGCACCAACCGATGCACACCTTTTTCGCCTTTAAGGGTCCCATAAGCGCCTGCGTGCTTACAATGAATGGTGGTATGATACACCAGCGAATGCTTCCATCCTTTCTTATTCATAAACCGATCATACATCCGCAAGAGTATACGCGCCCAATCTTCGGCATCCTGCCCGCCCGCGCCCGCTTGTACCGAAAGAATGGCTTCGTGGGTATTATACATATATCACAGCATATAAAAAAATACCCGCTTTTACAAGCAGGCTTGTTCAACTATTAGCTAAATATATGTTCTATGCCCGGCGTGATAGCCGCGCACATATCAAAGCACTGATTAAATCGTTCGGATCCCAGGATAGCGAGCGCAGTGCGCGAATCAGTTTCAGAGATCGGCATGTTTTGCAAAAGCTCTTGAAACGATGCCTTTTCAGTCGGAACACGAAACGCGGCTTCCTGCACATAGTGATAGGCAACGTCCGAATCAATACCGGCATCCGTGAGTGCCTCGCGCACTCCCTGACTTGCCCAAATCTCTTGTGATGCTATAAGATTTTCCCACATCCGCTTTGGAAACACCTCGAGATGTTCTATTAGATACTTCATTTTCACCACCATGTAATGAACAATACTCGTGGCGCCGGAAAAAATATGGCGTTCCGCGCTTGAATGCGAAATATCGCGCCATTCCCATGTGGCGATATTTTCCATCGCCACCTGCGCATACGCGCGCACCATGCGCGCAAGGCCGCTCATCTGCTCGAGCTTCACCGGATTGCGTTTATGTGGCATCGCAGAGGATCCGCGTTGATCTTCAGCAAATGGCTCGCGCACTTCTTGCACACACGCATGCGCCATCTGGCGCAACGCAACGGCATGTTTTTCAAGTGTAGAAGCAATAACCGCAAGTTCTGCCATGACCACCGCGTGACGATCGCGCTGAAGAATCTGCGTTTCTGTATTCGCTGGCAGTAAACCAAACGAACGCAACGCCTCTTTCTCCCACATCGGATCTATACCGATATAGTTACCTACTGCGCCCGACATTTTTGCTTTCAAAAGTTCATTCTCCAAACAACCACTAAGCCGATGAATATCCCGGTTCACATCCTCGGTAAATACTGCGAGCAAATGTCCAAATGTCGATGGTTTAGCATCCTGCCCGTGCGTCCGCGCGCTCATAATTGTCCATTGATACCGTTTTGCCTGTTTACGGAGAACAACGGCGAGATCAATCAATTCATCTTTGATAAGTTCCAGCGCGTACCGCAAGAGAAGGATGGTGGCCGTATCTTCTGTATCGGACGTCGTCAATGTTTTGTGGAACTCCGCTTTGTACTGATCAAAACCGGCTTTCTCTGTCGACTCTTTCACGGCTCCAACAAATGCCTCGAAATCATGCTGGTATGGTGTTTCGAGCTCGGCAATGCGTACGCAATCTGCGTGTGCGTGCGTGGCGATCGCTTCGTATGCGGCGCCAGAAAGATCGCCACACTGGAAACGAGCTTCCAAAAACGCCAATTCTACCTCAAGCCACATGTTTATTTTTTTTCCTTCAGACCACAATTCCTTCATGGGCGGCAATGTGTAACGTTCCAGCATATGCTCTCCTTTCTTAAATCTCAAAGAGTAAATCTTTCTCTCTTCTCTCTATCACATCCGCGCCTTGAATGCAACGCAGAAAAAAGATAGAGTGGGCTTGGTAGACCTGCCCGCCTAAGCTTGTGCCGACCTAGCTCAATGGTAGAGCAATGCTTTCGTAAAGCAGAGGTTCCGGGTTCAAGTCCCGGGGTCGGCTCCA
>CAYHZD010000096.1:0-2285 GCA_964361035.1 uncultured Candidatus Saccharibacteria bacterium | reverse complement strand
TGTCGTTTGCGCCCCACCATGGTAGCTACCCACCCCCGTTTTCGGGCTTGCGCGAGTGCTTCTTGCCGATAGCGCGTCAAATCCTCAAACTGGTTAAAATATTCATCCAAAAATGCGCGTGCTTCCTCGCGCGATACTTCAAGCTGTTCAGCGAGTGCACTGGCGCCCATGCCATAAAGAATACCAAAATTGATCGTTTTTGCCTGCCGCCGCATCTGCGGCGTTACCGCTTCCGGCGCTACATGAAAAATTGCCGCAGCGGTCTGCCGATGAATATCGCTACCGTTTTGAAACGCCGCGATCATTTTTTTATCTTGTGCCAAATGCGCGGCAATGCGCAATTCAAATTGCGAATAATCAAACGCGGCAAAGAGGAATCCATCGCGCGCCCGAAACATGGTGCGAATATCGGAGGCAAAATCGCCCTTAATCGGCAAATTTTGCATATTAGGATTGGATGATGACAGGCGGCCCGTTACCGTAGCGGTCTGGTTGAAGGTACTGTGCACAACCCCATCGTGCGGAAATGATCGCGCGAAAGGCTCCACATAGGTACTTAACAATTTCGCAATTTCCCGATGGCGCATGACATCAGTTACCATGGGATGCTGATGGCGAAGTTTGGCAAGTTCAGACCATTGGGTGGAAATCTCGCCTCCGGGCGTTTTGCGAATGCCTTTGGCGGAAAGCCCGAATTTTTCGAAAAGAATACGGCGCAGCTCAACCGGCGAATTGATATTAAATTGCTCTCCTGCCTGCGTATGAATCTTTTTTTCCAAGCCCTGTTGTTCTTTCCGCAATATCTTTTGTGTGCGCTCAAGCTGGGCACGATCTATAAGAATGCCGCGCGCCGTCATACGTGTGAGGATTTCGGCAAGCGGCAATTCCACGGCGCGATACCAATCGTACAGTCGCTCTTCCTTGAGGCGTTTGAGGAGGTCTTCTTTATCGGTGTCGGCAGAAAAAAGATTAGCTTGTCGTTGTTCGGAATCGAGGAGCCATTGGGCAAGATGGAGATTTTCAATCTCTTCGTCTCTCATAACCCCCTTTATCCCCCTTACCTTAAGGGGGAGATTATTGAGTACGTCCCCCCCCTTAGAGTAAGGGGGGTTAGGGGGGTTACTTCCTTTCATCCCCTCCAATCTCTCCATCAAACTCGGAAAATGAAATTTGCGAAAAAGCAGCCCCACCTCATCAAATGGAATTCCGTTCCACCGCAAATCATCAAAAGATTTTTCCAAAGGCATTTCGACACGAATACGCGCCAATTCCCGAGAAAAAAGCGCCTCTTCTTCCTGTTCAAGCAATATAGTTTTCTGGCGCTCGGAAATTCCCGCGAGCTTCTTATTTTTTTTCAATGCCTGGTAGAGCTTCTCAAGTGTTGAAAATTTCTGTATCAATTGCGAAGCAGTCTTCTCGCCAATACCTTTCACTCCAATGATATTGTCCGAGGGATCGCCTTTAAGTCCCTTAAAATCAGGAAGGTATTTTGGATCAAACCCGAAACGTTCACGCACTGCTTTCTCATTATAGGTCACCGTGTCTTTCAAGCTTTTTTTCATGGTATAGACCGTTACACGATCCCCCTCCACCAACTGCAGCACATCCAAATCGCCAGAGACAATAATGATTTTTAAATTTTTTTCTTTCTTGAAACGCTCTTTTAAGGCGCCGATGATATCATCAGCTTCAAATCCTTCTTTATCAAGGGTTGGAATGCCGAAAGCGCTAACCAGCTCACGCGCTCGGGCAAATTGAGCGATTAGTTCATCCGGAGCTTCGGCCCGCTGGGCTTTGTATTCTTTGTAGGCCTCATGGCGAAAGGTAGGAGAGGGCAAATCAAAAGCTGCCGCCATGTGCGTGGGCTTTAACTCACGAATGAGTTTAAGTAAGACAAGCGCCACCCCATAGACTGCGCCCATGGGTTCGCCTTTAGGCGAGGTAAAGCCCGGCATCGCATGAAATGCCCGATGAATAAGGGCGTGGGCGTCGAGAATGACGAGGGTATTTGGTTTCATAAATCAAGAGCTTATCGTTATTATCCGAGTCGCGGGCAAAATCGTTTTTACCCGATCCGCCCATTCAATAAGAATAATATTTTTAGGGTTTGTCGCCAAATCGCTCCATCCCAACGCTTCCAATTCCTTCGCGTCTTTAAGGCGGTAACAGTCGATATGGATAAATGTCTTAAAATTCCTTTTTTTAAGCGGGTATTGCCGCATCAGCACAAATGTCGGCGAAAGAACCTTTTCTTTCATAATACCCAAACCTTCGGCAAACCCTTG
>CAYHZD010000095.1:0-2355 GCA_964361035.1 uncultured Candidatus Saccharibacteria bacterium | reverse complement strand
GGATGGCTTCTCCTCAAGATGACATTATTCGCAATGCGGAAAATTAAATTTATATAATGCCCGCGAAGATTTCTAACGGAATTGAAGATGCGGTAGCGCGGCATTTTAACGCCATCGCCCGCGACTACGATTTTTGGAAAAAGAAGAATTATTTTTATCAAAAGAATCTCCGAGAGCTTTTACAAGCGCTAGTTCCGGCGGATGCCATGATTTTGGACATAGGGTGCGGTACCGGCGATATGCTTGCTTCCCTCAAGCCCAGCTTTGGCCTGGGAATTGATATAAGCGAGCGAATGATAGAAAGAGCGAATCAAAAGTATGCAGGACGGGCGCACATCTCGTTCGCAACAGAAAATCTTTTATCTCGCACTGCCCCCTTTGAAAATTTTGATGTGGTGATTATGATTGACGTGCTGGAACATCTTGCCGATCCTGCGAAATTTTTGGAAAAAATCTCTTTCCTTGCGCCGAAGCACGCAAAAATAATTGTGTCCGTGGCGAATCCTTTATGGGAACCCATTTTGTGGGCGGCCGAAAAGCTGGGCCAAAAAATGCCGGAAGGGCCGCACGAGAGAATGTCGCTTGCCGCTACGGAGAGCATATTCAGGCAGAGCGGGTTTCGGATAGCAAAGAAAGGGTATCGGATGCTGATCCCGAGAAACATATGGGGCGCGGATTGGATCAATAAAAATTTTTATAAAATAAGAATACTTGTCCCCCTTGGCTTTATTGCATATTGGGTCCTAGAAAGAGATGAGCGAAGATAACCAGCCGGCGGTAAAAATTTTTTTGGCGGTACTTACGATTAAACTTCTCTTGGCCGGGGGAGTGTATTATTTTTTGGGAGAAGAGCGCTTTATCTGGAGCGATTCTGCCACGTACCTTGAACTGGGGCGAAGAATTTTTGCGGGGGAGAGTTTCGGCGATCCGCTGCGGACGCCTTTATATCCTTTTATCCTCGGCGCGTTTTTTGCGCTCACTTCGCACGGCGCGTTGTGGGGTGCTGTTGTACAGGCGTTTTTTGCTGCGGGCGCCGCGTTTTTTGTTTTTAAAATCGGGAAAAGATTTCTTTCAAGCCGGGGAGCGTCTATCGCCGCTCTGGCGATTTCATTTGAGCCGCTTATTTCCGCGCTCAATTTGGTGCTCTTCCCCGAAACCATACTGATTTTTTTTCTTGCGGCCGCGGCTCATTTTTTTCTTTCGTATCTTGAACGCCGTTCACCCGCCCCCTTCTTGTATGCTGCCATCTTCACCGCACTCGCCGCATGGACCAAGCCGGTGGCCGCATATTTACTGCTGCCTCTTTCCTTGGTTTTTCTATTGCAGAGAGAGTTTATACGCGGTATCGCGTTTGCGACTCTTGTCGCGCTGCTTATTTCGCCGTGGATGTTTTACAATCTTAGGGTGTACGGAATGTTTTCGATGACGGCCCAGGGAGAAAATAATTTTTGCGGATACGCGCTTATGTCGGTATTGGCAGCAGAGTATCACAAGGATCCGAGCGACATGGCTGAATCAGCTTTTCCCCCCGATCTGCAAGAAGCAAAAGCGCATTGCCGGGGACCAGCCGACGCATTCAGGATTTTCCTATCCGAGTATCCGCGCGCGTTTTTCAAGACCATTTTTTTGAGCTCGCTCTCCTTTCTTACCAATGACGGCTACGGAGCATTTTTAACGGGCGAGAATGTCTCGGAAGTGAAGGCGCATCACAATTATCTCACGCCCGCGGTGTTCGCCGCGTCGGATTGGAAAGAGAAAATGGCAGCAGCATGGGCTGAACTTGGGTATGCCGAACGCGCCGCGGTGCTTGCGGGAAGAATTGTATGGTCCCTTACCGCGCTCTTGGCGTCTATAGGCATGTGGATCGCGGTAACGCGTAAAGAGAGCAGGATGGCCGCGCTTACCCTTATTCTTTTGTTCCTTTATTTTTTTTCGATTACTGTGGCAAGCACCGGTTTTGGGGTAGGGGCGAGGCTCCGCTATCCTGTTTCCTGGGTTATGATCATTTTTGCAACCCTGCCCATTGAACGAATAATATATTTTTGGCGGTCAAGACGCGTATGAAAATTCTTTTGTGCGGCTCCGAAGGATTTTTAAATCCGCTTCTTTTCACGTTGGCGCTTTTGGGGTTATCGTGGTTTAAGCAGTTACTTGGCGGTTCAACCGCCAAGTAAACCGCCAAGTAACGCGGTATGGGCGTTTTTCGCGGAGAGCAGCAAATGATTTTTTGATTTATAATGGTATACATGATTGAGGCGCTCCTTTTGGGCATCTTTGCGTTTATTCTGTTTCTTGCGGCGCATTTTTTGGTCTTCCATTATCTTGAGCCGTATCACCGTTGGACGGCGGTGATGC
>CAYHZD010000094.1:0-2390 GCA_964361035.1 uncultured Candidatus Saccharibacteria bacterium | reverse complement strand
TTTCTGGTCGTTGTTCGGGCTCTATTTTGCGATCCTGCCAGTTCTCGGCGGGCTGGTCTTTCGGATCAGCGACCGCCGGCATTGGTGGATTAGTGGATTAGTGGATTAGTTCTGGTTGCCAGCGCGATGATGAGTTATTTCGCGCTCTTACAGACCTCATTGTCTGTGGAGCAGAGAATTTATTTCATCGTTATGCTGGCGGTTGGTGGGGCGGCCGTGATAGATTTCTTCAAATTCGTTATGCCGCGGCCCGCAGCTTTACTTTGGGTAGTGGAGGTGGTAGCCGTGTTTCTGCTCTTGCAGAATATTGGCTACTTAACTCCACTTAAGGTGTTATGGCAACTTTGGAAGTAATCTTTAATTTAATGAAAAAAGGAGGTGTCCTGTGGAGAAAAAATTTGTAGGAGATTCTTTCGTTTTGTTGGCGATCATGGTTTCTTTTCTTTTTTCTTTTTTGTTTCTGAATGGCTGCGCGTCGATGCGGCACATCACGCCGGCAACGAAGGCGGACGTCGCCGCAATGAAAGCGGCGCTCACCGAAGCTACGCAGGAGCGCAAGGCGCTCGCCGCCGGAACCACGGCAGTGATGCAGGAGCAGGATCGATCCCACATAGAAATTGTGGGGGAGATCCACACCGTTGGTGAGCAGATTGACCATACTGCTAAGGAAAACCTTGGCGAGCATGAAAAAACCAGGGCCAACGCCCGTGCCGACGGGACTGCTACACGGATTGTTGTTCGCGAGGACGGAGACAAGACTCGTGGCACCATTGTTAAAGATGGTAAAGCGACGCGCGAGGCCATCGCCGATGTCGGCCGCAAGGTTGACAAGGCGACTGCTGACGCAGCGGCGGCTCATGTAGCCCTCGACCAGAAAATCGACCGGCGGGCGGATGAGGTCGTCGGGGCAGTTGAGGGCGTTGATGTAAAAGTCGGCGCTGCAAAAATTGCCGCCGAGACAGCGGCCAGCCGCGCAGGCCTTGCTCGTGACGCTGCTGTCGACGCCAAAGCCGAGGCAATACAAGCTAAGGTAGAGGCAATGGCGGCTGGTGGAAAAGCTGAAGCGGCCGAGTCGGCCGTGCGGACTGAATCCACAAATATTCAGTCCGCGGTTCGCACCGAGGCTGGAAATGTCCAGTCTGTGGTGCGGACCGAGGCGGGCAACACTCAATCTGCCGTCCAGTCGGATGGCACAATGACCCGCCAGCAGGTAATCAAGCTTCTTGATGACCTGCTTAAGAAGCATCCTTAGTGTTTCTTTACGGGGCGCTTGGAAAGGAATCCGTTATGCTGTTTTCACGGCGTTCTGACGCCGCTGATAAATCGCTATTTCCTTTCCGCGCCCCACCCCTCCATGAGCACATTTCAAAAACGCGTCAGCGTCGCACACGCGAGGCGCATTCTCCCGAGCATTGCCGATCAGCGCACACGATCGCAACGCTCACAAAGGTCTGATTCATTCGGGCCTTTTTTCTTTTGACTTTTTTTTCATATTATGTATTATTATACTATGAACAAATTTCCCATCATTGATATTAAAAAGTACGGAGGTAAGCAAGTAGCCATTGTGAATGGCAAAATTGTTGCGTGGGGCATGAGTACGCGCGATGTTTTGAGAAAAGCGCAACGTAAGTTTCCTCAACGCAAATGGCGTGAGATTACATTGGCGGGCGTTCCAAAAAGTCTTACCGTCGTCTATCGCGGGCGAAGAAAATTTATGCGCCGTTTTTCATCTTGATTCCGGTGGCGAGAAATTCCGGTTATTTTTGTTGTTGATGAGCGCGTGATCGTGCCGAGGATTCTTGGACGGGAAGGTGTATTTCCTCAATTCGGCATTATGTTCGATGAAGCAAAACATCGAGTAGTATTTTTAGAAGAACGTATCGAGCGTGCCACCATAGATTCTCTTTTTTAGGAAATTTGTATATATATTGTTGCGCGCTCTAGATCTGTTATACTTGTTTTATGGCCCAAACATTTTTGATCCTGTTCTATTTTTTCGGCGTAGCCGCTATCGTGATTGCCGGCGTGTTTTATTTTTTCGTGATGCGCCAGCGGAGATTTTCTGACATTTCGCGTTCGCTCAATTTGGTGCTGTTTCGGATTTTGTTCCCGCGTGATGCTCCGTCAGCGGGCGCGTCAGCAGGCACAGAACAAGGGCGCGATTCCAAGGAAATGTTTCTTGCCATGGAACAACTTTTCATGAGCATGATGGGCATGCGGGGCAAGGAAGGTTTCGCTTCTTGGTGGAGCGGGAGACCCCACATGACTTTTGAGATTGCTCTTCCCGAGCAGGGCAAGGAAGCGCAATTTTACGCGGCCGTGCCGCATGCGTACGCTGATTCGTTTGAAAAACAAGTCAACGCTCTTTTCCCGCAAGCACGCGTTGA
>CAYHZD010000093.1:0-2469 GCA_964361035.1 uncultured Candidatus Saccharibacteria bacterium | reverse complement strand
AGCCTTGGACAGAGCCGCAATTTGTTCTGGTGACCAGCCGATCTTGAGATGACCCGCGACATACTCACGGAGTGCATCATTTTTGAGGCGCGCTTCTCTGCCACGGCTCGTTCGTTTCCATAACGCTCGCTTATGAGCTAAACGTGGCGTGTATTGTTTGCGTTCCGGCGGATAGTTTCTTCTCAGCTCCCTTGAAACCGATGAGGGGCTTCGACCTATGGCTGCGGCGATAATGCGGATTGAGGATTTTTGCCACAGCATTTCTTGGATCTTTTCGCGTTCCTCAATCAAAAAGTGTTTGTAGGACATACACTTGGATTCTACCAAGTGTTGCACTTACTTGTTGAACGTAGTGGCGATGGGGTATACTTTTGATATATGGATAGAGATATTGGGCATATGGCGAAGCTGGCGAACGTTGAGCTTACGCCGGAAGAAAAAATACGGCTTGAGAAGGATCTGAAAGGCATTTTGGCATACGCGGATCAGGTGCGGGAGATTGATACGAGCGGGGTAGAAGAGATGACGCAGACCGCACCCGAAATAAATAGAGTGCGCGAGGATGTGGTGCCTGCCTCGCAGCAAGGCGGGCCGAAGAAAACAGATGACGAACGCGCCGAAGAAGTGGCAGGTCTACGCAATGCGTTTCCGCAAGAGGAGAGAGGATACGCAAAAGTGCCGCTGGTGATCAAAAAATATGGAAAATAAATCATTTACTATCGGAAGCGTTCATGACCTTCTTGCGGCAAAAAAAATTTCTTGTCGGGAATTAATAACCGGCTATCTTGATCAAATTAAAAAACGAGATTCCGAAATTCATGCATTTTTAGATGTGTATGAAGACGACGCATTTCGGCAAGCGCGCGCGGTGGATGAAAAAATACAGCGCGGAGAGATGATCGGCGTATTGGAGGGGATTCCCATTGCCGTCAAAGACAACATACTCATCAAAGGGAAGCGTGCGACGGCGGGCTCTGGCGTGCTTGAACATTATACGGCTTCCTATGACGCCACCGTGATTAAAAAGCTCAAAGACGCCGGCGTGATTTTTTTGGGTAAAACCAATATGGACGAATTTGCCATGGGGTCATCTACGGAACATTCCGCTTTTGGAGTTACGAAAAATCCCCATGATCTGGATCGCGTGCCCGGCGGCTCGTCCGGAGGATCGGCGGCTGCGGTGGCGGCCGATGAGTGCGTTGCCGCGCTGGGGTCTGACACCGGCGGCTCAATTCGCCAGCCCGCGGCGTTCTGCGGTGTCGTGGGACTTAAGCCGACCTATGGGGCGGTTTCGCGCTATGGGCTGATTGCGATGGCATCGTCGCTCGATCAGATTGGACCCCTTGCAAGAACCGTTGATGATGCTCGCATTGTTTTTGATGCGATTAAAGGACCCGATGCGCGCGACGCGACTACCGCGCAAAATTCCAAATTCCAAATTCCAAATTCAAAATTAAGGATTGGTATACCGAAAGAATATTTAGGAGAAGGACTGGATGATGGAATACGAAAAGCATTTGAGGAGGCAAGAATATTTTTTCAAAAAGAAGGGTTTGAGGTCAAAGATATTAGTTTGCCGCATACGCGATACGCTCTTGCGACATATTATCTTATTATGCCGGCGGAGGCCTCTGCGAATTTGGCGCGTTATGACAACGTACGCTATGCGAGCGATCGTACGCGCTTTGGCTCCGAGGTCAAACGCCGTATTATATTGGGCACGTTTGTGCTCTCGCATGGTTATTATGATGCTTATTATGTAAAAGCGCAGAAAGTGCGCGCGCTTATCAGGCAAGATTTTTTGCAGGCATTTGAAGATGTTGATGTTATTGCCGCTCCCACCACGCCCGCCCCGCCATTTCGGTTTGGTGAGAAAACAGACGACGCGCTCTCGATGTATCTTTCTGATATTTATACGGTCACTGCAAACCTTGCGGGCATCCCCGCTCTTTCGTTACCATTAAAAAAAGGAAGTCCATTCATAGGTGGGTTGCAGCTTATGGCCCGTCCCTTTCACGAAGATGATTTATTTGAGCTAGGAAATTTTTATGATCATCATTAAAATTATTTCTGCGCTTTTGACGGTCGGCCTTTTTATGTGGATTATCGTGTTGCGGCGCCGCACTAAACAATTATGGAAAGGAAAAATGTTAGGTGAACATGCCGCGGCATTCAAACAAGCGCAGCATCTTATGCCATCCGATGAAGCGGAAAAACGCTGGAAGGAAATTGAAGACCATACAGTCTCGCAAAACCCCTCGGATTGGAAACTCGCCATTATCAATGCTGATGCACTTGTTGATGACATCTTAAAACGTGCGGGCTACGCAGGCAAAGGACTTGGTGAGCGCCTTAAGCAGATTGAGCCGAGCGATCTCGATCATCTACCGGATCTGTGGGAAGCGCACAAACTGCGCAACCGCATTGCGCATGAAGCCGAAGCTCTTAATCGCCGCGATGTGGACCGCG
>CAYHZD010000092.1:0-2501 GCA_964361035.1 uncultured Candidatus Saccharibacteria bacterium | reverse complement strand
AAATGACCGATCTCGCCGGTGCGAGAGACATGCGGCCCGCCACAGAGTTCCCGACTGAAAGGAGGCCCTGAGGGGTTCGCGGGGTCTTTTATCGTATAGACCACCACGCGCTCCGGATATTTTTCTTTAAAAAAATGCAACGCCCCGCTCTTGATTGCCTCCTCATACGCCATCTCTTCTTTCTGCATCGGCAAATCACGCTTAATTTTATCATTGACCCAATCCTGCACCGATTGACGCTCCAGGTGCGTCAATTTGCGGGGGTAGCTGAAGTCAAAACGGGTGCGCTCCGCCGTAATATCCGATCCGCGCTGTTCTACGTCCGGCCCCAGCACTACGCGAAGCGCGGCTTGTAAAAGATGCGTGGCCGTATGCAAGCGCGTGACAATCTTTACTTCCTCTTCGGTGCCTGCTTTCAATTCTCCGGTGTTGAGGATAAGCCCGTGTCCGCCGAATTTTTTCTCTTGCCCTATCTTTGACTGCGCCTGATGTTTTTTGAATTCTTCATCAAACGCTTCGCGCGTGAGAGCAAAGGCGCGATCCCTTCCTTGATCCTTGATGACTTCATACGGAAGCCCGAAACTTTCATAGAGCCGAAACGCGACTGACGCATCAATTTCTTCGCAGCGCTCCAGCTCTTTAAGGCCGCGCACCAGCGCAGCATGAAATCGCTCCCACTCTCCCCAGTATCCATTTAAAATATTATTTTTTCCCCGCGCTAATTCTGGATAAAAAACGCCGTACGTATCCAAAAGCGCAAGAAGAATTGATTCGAACAGCTGCGGCGAGAGCTCATGTATATATTCGTATGCCAAGATGCGGCGCAAAAGCCGACGCAGAATGTATCCTGCTTCTTTATTCGACGGGCGCACGCCGTCTGCCAAAAGAAATGCCGCCCCGCGCAGATGATCAACAATAATCCGTTTTTTCCTCTCTTCAAGTTCCGCGGGGAGAAGCGTAATAAACGGCGCAAATAAATCCGTCTCAAAAATATTTTTTTTGCCCTGTGCGACCATGGCAAGGCGCTCCAAACCCATGCCGGTATCTACGCCAAATGTTTTCAACTTCGTAAGTTTGCCGTCTGATTTACCGCTTAAAAATTCTTCGCGTGTGCCGGGAAAGAAAAATTCATTGAACACCAAATTCCATACTTCAACGCCATTGATAAAAATTTCCGTCGTTGGACCGCATGGACCTTCGTTGCCCGTGGGCCCCCAAAAATTATCTTCGCGACCTCTGCGCTCGATGAGATCTTCAGGAACCCCAATTTCATCACGCCAAATTTGATAACTTTCTTCGTCGGCAGGCACTTTGCCGTCGCCGCCGAAAATTGTCACGAAAAGGGGAGGAAGGGTGGAGTTATTTCGAAATATTTCATCGAGAAACTCCCACGCTAATTTGATAGCCTCTTTCTTCCCATACCCTCCAAAACTAAAATTCCCCAGCATCTCAAAAAAGGTAAGGTGCGATTCATCGCCCACCTCGTCAATGTCCGACGTGCGAAAACTTTTTTGAATTGAGGTAGTATTTTTTGATCCAAAATCTTTCATCGGATCGACTTCGCCGGTAAAATATTTCTTAAACTGCTGCATCCCCGCGGTAGTCAAAAGCACCGAAGGATCATCAGGGATAAGCGAAGAGGATGGCACCACCGCGTGCCCGCGCTGCGAAAAAAAATCAAGAAACCGCTTGCGCAGTTCGTTGGCTTCCATGGGTCATATTCTAACAAAAAACAGTAATTTGTCCAATAAAAATCCCTACTGCGGTAGGGGTTACGTGCCTTCTAAAAATTCTTTCAGTAAATTTGGGTGCTGGTCGCGTATTCGCCTAAATGCCCTTTGTTCGCAGTGCTGCGCCCACTGCCGCGTAAACGGCAGTTGTTCCTCCAGCACAACTTCTCTCATATTGCACTCGATGCCGTCCGAAGTAAATCCAAAATGGCGGGCAATGATGGTACGCTCCACCGGCGTAAGGGCATCGAGTAATGTTTTGACTTTTTGATGCCATTGCTCTCTGTAGATACACTCCTCTAAGGAATCAATTTCCTGAGCGGCGAACATCTCTTCCGTATATTCCACACCCCCCTCTTGACGATTCGGCATGACAACGGTAAAGGGAAGTTCGAACACATACGGCAACACTTCCGTAATATGCTGACCGGTTTTCGCGCATTGGCTGAGTGCCTTGAGCACGTGCTCGGGAATTCTAATAATATGCGAGGAATCGTAACAAAACCGCCAAATTGCCTGACAAATCCATTCCGTTGCATACGTAGAAAATTTTATCCCTCTGCGGTAATCAAACCGGCGCATCGCACGCATCAATCCGATCATTCCCTCCTGAAACACATCTGCAAAAACGATAACTGCGGGCCGCCGCAACCTTAACGCTATACTCAATACAAACGGCATATATACCTCGACGATCATCTGTTCGTCATCGTTTATTGCCATATGATCAAGTTCATGCGCGATCTTGTCAGAAGACCAGTGTGTCCACTC
>CAYHZD010000091.1:0-2527 GCA_964361035.1 uncultured Candidatus Saccharibacteria bacterium | reverse complement strand
CTCCATGATCATTAAGGAGCATGGAACGTAATTTTATGATTGCGAACGTACGACCGTCCTTACCTATACGTTGATGACGGAAGAATGGCATACTGCTCTCAATGAAAAGAGCAACAGCCGCAAGGCCCACGATCGGAATAGCAATGATAGCTATGGAAAGCGCAAGTAAGATGTCAAAGATTCGTTTTGCGGCATCGTACAACGCTCGGTGTTTCGGAAGGGACTCAAGCAGTTGCGTTGTATCAAGATAATCAAGCGGCACACGATCGAAAATTTCTTCATAGAGAAAAGAGGCATCCATATATATGGCTCCCTCGGCGAGACCGGTAGATGGATTTCTTTTTTCTACCCGACCAATAAACCGAATCATATACTTGTTGTTATTATTCACTTCCTCATACAGCTCGTCAGCCATAGGTCCCGAGCCGACCAAGATAACCGGTGTTCGTCTCCCTTCTTTTATTTCGCGGTTCATACGGTGGAAACGCCACGCACTTTCCGCTATAACAGAGACGACAAGATACAGAATGAGAATTGTTTTCGGTGCGATATCTAGCGGCAATACAAAAAATAGAACTGCAGCAATCGCAACCGTTGCTGCCTGAGCTCCTAAAATACGCGTGCCCATGACGCGCCGTATCGGGCGTGTTTGTTTTTCATACAGACCGGCAATATAGAAAATGCCCAAAGAGAGGAAAAATACTGGTAAGAACGGAATGAGATTTGCATCAAAGTAACCAAAGGAAGGTATCGTGAGGTTCCGTAGAAGAAGAGCGACCCAGAGGGACGCGATTAATATGAGAAAATCCCCTATAAGAAGAATCGCCGTCTCGCGGCGGTCAAATGCCATGAGTATGGATACTATAACGCCAAAATATATTGTACAGTTGCTCCCATGGTGATTCCTGCAAAAAAGAAAATATTTTTCGTCATAACGAAATCCAATTGGGGAGGCGCCCAACGGTATATCTATGACCTTGCGACTTCCCTGCCCAAGGAGCAGTTTGGAGTAAAAGTCGTTTTGGGTGGCACTGGAGAACCTGATGCTCGACCCGGGGTGCTCGAGATTAATCTGGCAGAAAAAGGAATTCCTAGGGTTTGGGTAAAAGAATTTATGCGTGATATCTCGTTTTTTCGAGAATGGAAAGTTTTGTGTCTTCTAGTTGAGATTTTTAATAAGGAAAAACCTGATGTTGTACATCTGAATTCTTCCAAAGCTGGTGGGGTAGGAGCATTTGCGGCACGATGGGTGGGAGTTAAAAATATTATTTTCACTGTGCACGGATGGCCATTTCTTGAAGACCGCTCCGTCGTTGCAAAATCTCTTATTTGGCTCGCTTCATGGTTCACTGTGCTGTTTTGTCATAAGATTATTTGCATTTCTGAATACGATTTACGTATTGCCAAAAGGATGCCATTTGTAGGCGGCAAAGCAACAAGGATATATAACGGTATTGCACCAATGCATCTGGGGACAGGAGAGAAGATCCGGAGTGCCTTCCCTCCCGGCGTTAAGATCACAGGAACTATAGGTGAGCTGACGCGCAACAAAAATCAGATTGAATTGATAGAGAAAGCAAAAAATAATCCAAGCATGTATGTGGCCATTGTTGGCGCCGGGGAGGATATGGGGATGCTCGATGCAAAAATAAAAGAATACAAGCTCGAAAATCGCGTAAAACTTTTTGGATTTGTTCCCGTACAAGAGGCGTTAAAGGGCTTCGATAAGTTCGCGCTCCCCTCCATTAAAGAAGGGTTGCCCTATGTATTGCTTGAAGCGAAGGCGGCAGGTCTTCCGATTGTTGCGAATAGAGTTGGAGGCGTAGGAGAAATTTTAGATGCCAAGGACATGAACGATTTTTCGCTTGAGCAGATGGTGCAAAAAACTATCGCTCTGTACCGCTAACCGCCGCCGAGATTTTCTTAGCGGTATTCCGCCTTAGAAAATCCAAGTGTGGTCGTTCTTACGAGCCACCCAAATATTCGTTCGCACTGATGTCGCGCGAAGCGCCCCTGCCGTAACGCGCAAGCGAAGTCACGATGCCGAGTGCGGCAAACTCAAGCACGAGATGCGAACCGCCCGAGCTCATGAAAGGTATCGTCGTGCCGGTTACCGGCAAGAGACCTAAGCTGATGCTGGTATGGAGCGCGACGTGTGTTGCAAAGAGGAAAAGCACTCCGAGCGTGAAGAACGCGTCAAAATTGGTCGCGGCGGCACGTGCGATCTGCGCAAGGCGAGCAAACAAGAGAGCATAGAGGGAAAGAAGGAGTGTCACGCCCGCAAAACCCCACTCCTCAGCGAAAGCAGCGAAAATGAAATCGGTCTGGTATTCGGGGAGAAAACGCAGTTTTGATTGTGTGCCGTAGCCAATGCCTTTGCCGAAGATCTCGCCCGAACCGATAGCGATTTTTGCCTGATAGGCGTTGTAGCCCGAGCCATGAATGTCGCTCGCAGGATTCACGAAAGAGACGATGCGCGCGCGCTGATAGGGCTTCAACCCCCCGAACCAAAGTACCGAAGCCGTAA
>CAYHZD010000090.1:0-2566 GCA_964361035.1 uncultured Candidatus Saccharibacteria bacterium | reverse complement strand
CAAGGGCACCCGTTGTTTTTTCCTTGTGAGATGGGGAATTTTATTTTATCTCCTTGCCATAAAAAAAGCCGCCCGGCAATGATGCGGGGCGGTCAATGAATCAAAGAACGAAACGAAAAAATTGAACGGACAGGATGGGATCTGATGTCGCCCGGAATCAAAGAAATAAGCAAGATCATCCAGGAAGATGAAACCCCGAATCAACGAAGCGTTGTCTCTTTCATCATCTCGCGCATAACAAGATGTTCCACCGTGGCTGCCGAAGCGCGACGAAAGTTGGTGACGGTAAATTGCCCTTGCTGGCGTTGGCGGTATCCCACCAGGCCCTGCTCCCCGGCAATTTGCCACCACAACACAAGATCGTCTTCGCCCACATCCGGCATGGTCCAAAGGTAGAAACGCAGAAACGCAGGATAATGGACGCACTCTGCAGATTTAATGGTAGCCGGCTTGCCCCGAAACATATTTTCCGGCCCCGGCGGTTCCGGCGGCACATGCAGTTCAATTCGGCCATCAGGAATTTTGATCGGCAAAAAGATTCTCGGATCTTCCTCATCTTTGCGAAAGATCACGATTTTTCCCGGCGTTGTCCATAGACGCGTTTTGAGCCAGCGCGATTTGGCGATATTATCTTCCCACACTTGCGCTGATTCTTTTAGCGCCCGCAAAACATTGCCGGCCCCGACAAAGAGGTTGCCTTCACGCGTGCGCTTGAAACGCACATCAGCGTGGATGGGCGAATCCTTGCCGAAATGGTTTGTTCCGCGCGTGACCTCCTCGAGAATGCCGCGCGCTTTCTCCTCAAGGCGAACATTGTAGTCTTCTGCCGGCATCTGTTCCTTCAGTCTCTTCCAATGCGACATTGCGCTCAGCCATCCGCAAATCTGCCCCATGGTGGTGGGCGTTTGCCCAAGCCATGACTTTCCCGGCCGCAATGCAAGCTCCATCTCATAGCAAATCGTACACTGTGCTGGTCTCTCATCCATGATAATTCCTCCTTTTTTCCCCATGCTATTCTACTTCGCGTAAAGCGGTTCGGCCTGCGTGGCCTTTTCCTCTCTGTGCGGAAGCTAAATCATGGATTCCGCTAATACCCTTCCCTCCTGTTGATCCAACCATGTGAACTTTTTGACATCGAACTTCCCAAAGTCGGGCCGTCCGCCGCCGATGCCTGCCTCTCCTACTAGAATGAGAATGCGATAGATGCGATCGGCTATCTTCGGGTCTTTCGGCTTAAGCTCCAAGGTTCTCCTCACATACGCGGAGTCCACTACTTTTATCAGTAATGTAAACTCTACTTTTCCATGACGACCGGGAATGACGCCATGAGATAGTTTAATAGCGGATTCTCCACCGCTGCGCGAATCCGGCAACGGCATATTCACTTCTTTAGTGATGTCGGGGGCTTTTGTCCCCAAATCAAGCTCTGCCGGATAAACAAAGATGCACTTTTTTGTCAATTGTTGCGCAGTGGCCTTCCAGAGCCCATCTGACTCGAGAGCGGCTTTGATGCCGCCCTGAAACCAGACCGAGGGGACCACAAAGTTGCCAAACTGGTTACGAGGGAATGTGTTGGTGGAACGCCCAACCATACGCCGCAACGACTCGGGAACGGAAGGTTCGCTTAAGGCGTCGCAAAGAATTTGGCGGGCGTCTGCATCAAGTCCATTGTCCGACAAGGCCTGTTCAAGCCATTGCCGGCGTTGCGTGACGATTATTTTTTGCGTCTCTTCCGATGAAACAGTTTCTACTCCATCCGCGTCTTCAGGCGCGGCGTCTTCCTTGCTTTGCGCATACTGAATGGCCTGCGCTTGCAACACGGACGGACGTTGGCGGTTCAACTCCTTAAGGAGTTGTTTTTCTATCTCCTCAAGTTTTCTGGCGATATGATCCGGCAGGGTAGGGCGAAACGCCTTCACCCCAAGCAGAGGACGCGTATTCGCCTCTCGCCAGCGGCATTGGACCGCAATGTAGAGAAAAGGGTCAATTGGCTTCTCTACGCTCTCCCTCTCCTTTTTCGCCTCTTTCTCTCTTGCCATACCTATACCTCCTCTATGGTTAAGGGTTATTGCCAAATAAAGTAACCAAGCTGATCCGGTATCAAATGATCTCACCGTGAATCAAAGAAAGCAGCAACCTGAACGAACTCGTCCTACAAAGAATCAAGAACCAAGCTGAACGGAAACTACCACAAATCGTGCCGAATCAAAGAATAAAATGCTTCGCAAAGAAATAGCTTACAAATTATCAATTAATCAATCCGCCAAATGTGGTTGCCTAAAACATCCCCAACCCCGCTACGCGCGGCGGAGCCACCGACCGGTAAGCGATGACTTATTCTTTTTAATATCCTGCGGCGTGCCTTGAGCGATAAGATAGCCGCCTTTCTCGCCGCCTTCCGGGCCGAGTTCAATAATCCAGTCCGCATTGCGCAGCACATCCAGATGATGTTCAATGATGAGCACCGTGTTGCCCTTCTCAACAAGCGCGTTGAGCACGTTCAAAAGTTTCTGCACATCTTCAAAATGCAGACCCACGGTGGGCTCATCTAAAATATAGAGGGTTT
>CAYHZD010000089.1:0-2589 GCA_964361035.1 uncultured Candidatus Saccharibacteria bacterium | reverse complement strand
CGGTTACGCACCATGGGGTGCCGATTTCGTCTTGCCTACGATAGCGCTTGCCGATATTGCCGTTGTCGTCCCATGCGATGGGGGCATGAAGCATAGAGCGTGAAGTATGAAGTATGTCAAAAATTTCTTTTGCTTTAGCGACGAGATCGGGTTTATTGGCAAGGAGAGGAAATACCGCTATTTTGATGGGAGCGATTTTTTGATCTAATTTTAATACAATGCGTTTTTCGCCGCCCATATCGTCTTCCGTGTATACTTCACATAAAATTGCCAATATCAAACGTTCAATACCGAAACTTGGCTCAATCACATGCGGCACGAATGTTTCTTTTTGTTCCTCATCGTAATAGGTTAATCCGTGCGCTTTCAAATCAAAATCGGTGCGATAGGCAAGACCGTACAATTCCCCTTCGCCGAACGGATAGACATAATTAAAGTCAAGGGTACGCTTAGAATAGTGCGCGCGTTCTTCTTGAGGAACTTCATGTTCAATAATGTGATCCTTGGCGATACCGATCGCGTGAATCCATTCTCGTGTTGCGCCCCGCCACTTCTCAAACTGCTCTTTCCATTGATCCTCCCGCACAAAATATTCAATCTCCATCTGTTCAAATTCGCGCACCCGAAAAAGAAAGTCTCTCGGCGCTATTTCGTTGCGAAATGCTTTTCCGATCTGAGCGATGCCAAACGGCAATTTCTGATGAAACGCGTCAACAATATTTTTGAAATTCACCAACATGCCTTGCGCGGTCTCGGGACGCAAATAGATGCCCAGCGCCGTATCTTGAGTCGCACCCACCGATGTTTTAAATATGGTATTAAATGTTTTCTCCTCGGTAAGCTGATCGGTAAAATTTTCAAGATGCCCGGACGCCTCCCATACCTTAGGATTCATTAAAATCGCGGAATCAAAACCAAACATGTCACGGCGCCTTAAGACAAATGACTCCCACCAAAGGCGTTTGATATTATTTTTAAGTTCGACGCCAAGCGGGCCGTAGTCGTATGTGCCCGCCAACCCGCCATAAATCTCCGAGCTCGGGAATATAAACCCGCGCCGTTTGCACAAACTTACAATTTTTTCTAATGTATCCATATACGTTCATTATCAAGCGATACGCGCTCAGGGCCGGAAATATGTTTCATATTTTTTGAATGTAACACTTCTCTATTCAAATAACAAACATTTTTTATTATCCTCCTTTAAATTACGAAAAGAAAAGTAGAAATAAAAAACGCCGTGGCCTGAAAGCTACGGCGTTGGTTGCTGGCTAAGAATGCTTCTTCCGCCACCTTTTTGAGTACTGAGTGCTCACTTCGTCTTGTTCGCGCTGTATCGCTGCTGGTTTGATGTCGCTCAGTAGTATATCTGAGTACGCATTGGCATCCAAGGTGACGCGGTGTAAAAACAAATTTGCCCGCCACCCCTCTTTTGGTAACAATAACCCATCAAACTGTAGTGTTGTTTGAATCCCCGCCTCGATCACAGATTGGATAGTTTTCTCATCCTCCGACGCAAGGATCTCAGTTTCGTTTACATTTATGTAGCGATTCTCAAGACCCACCTTGCCTCTCGCAGCCTCTGCTAGATCCTGGAATAGGTTTGAAGGATCATCCTTAGCCTTGTCAAGGATGACAGCGGCGTCAGGGAAATCAAGGCGCCACGCTTTTTCATACAGTTCATGCAGGGTCGTGTACCTATTTACTACCTCTTTCACTTGAGGAAAATCTAGGTGCGCTTCCAGTTTTGTTGCTGCCTCCAATCTTTTTTGGAAAGTTATGTTGAGCGCTTCAGGTCTGATATTCCTCGGCCCATAGGCACCCTCGGGTCTGTAATAATCTGGCAAGGAAGTTTCTAGCAACTGTAGTGCATCCGCGCTGATATCTCCACGCGCTTGTGCCATATGAATAAGGGTTCTACTCTTGATGCGAGCCAGATGCTCGTCATTGCCAAAGATTCTAGCTCCGCCCGAGAAAGCTTGATCCAAAAGATATTCTCTGCGGACCAGATCCTTTACCCATTGCTTTTCCTTTTCTGTGTCTGAAGGCCTCATCGAGCCTGATTTTTTAAAGTATTCCTCCTCAATTTCACCTAAGCTAGGCAGGTATTCCTCCTCCCATACCTTCCTAGTAAAAGCTCGGTAGGCTGGCCAAAAATCGGGATTAAAAATATCAATCTTCCCGCCAGGGGAGATTTGCTCAATGCGGTCCAGAAACCTCTCTAGCTTTGCGTCTTCCTGTAAAAATTCCTCGTACGTTTCTACTTCAGCTATAGATTCCTGACCTAAAAGTTGTGGCGGTTGCTCGGTTGCTGAAATTTTGTTAGCCGCTTCTTCGACCAGGTTCTCTGTAGAAGGTGCGGTTTCCGTTTTTGGTGTTCCTTGTGGCATATCTTTAAACTCCTCAATTCTAAGTCTTGCCTTATAGTATCATTTCACCTTTCGTTGATCAATGGTCAACTTCGCGTCATCCGGTATCGCGGATGTTATCGCGCGCGCGGTGGAAGAGAGAAATACGCCCGCGAATATGTCGGCTCCCTGGGCCGTTGCCTGCGAGATTAATTCGGCATCTCCTCCTTTGTGAAAAGAG
>CAYHZD010000088.1:0-2611 GCA_964361035.1 uncultured Candidatus Saccharibacteria bacterium | reverse complement strand
CCTGTTCTTCCGGAACAATCAATCCGCGATCGTCGGGAAGATACACGCGCACATGGTACTCGCCGGGGCGCATATAAAAAAGAGCTTTGCCATTGGCATCAGTTGTTTTGAATTCCTGGGGAACCCGCACTTCCTTGGATGATAAGCTCTCCGTGGTACCAAGGGTATCCACCACGACTCCCACATTGGGAAGAGCAGTTCCGGTGTCATGCAAGGCAGTAACAGAGAGAATCGCGTCTGCAACCGTAATGGTAAATCCAACTGTTTTGGTTTCATCAGCGGCGTCGTCTCTAAATTCAATTTCAGGAAACGACCCCGAAAAAGTCCACCGAGCTTGCGAAGGGTCCCGCGGACGCACCCCTACAATCCATTCTCCGCCGCTTACGTTCATCGTAAAACTGCCGTTGCCATCGGTAAACGTTGACGTCCATTCAGACGTTTTTTTCGAATACGCGCCCACCTCCGCATCAGATACCGGATTTCCATTTACGAATTGCACGGTTCCGGAAATTATCTTCACGACAGAGGCGGCTTGCAAAACAATCTCTTTAGTGGTACCGGCTGATACGTCGAATGTCACCGGCTGCGGACGTAAAAAATCTTCTCTCTCAAAAGGTGCGAAGACCTCTACTTCATAGGTTCCGGGCGGGATATCAATGTTAAACGTGCCATCGCTTGCGCTCATGGCGCCAAAACTCGCGCTAAAATCTTTTTTAAAGACATGGATGCCGGCGCCCGAAACCGACTTGCTTTTGTCATCTAATACCTTGCCTCTCACGGTTGCGTTCAAAAGCACGGGAGGTGGAGGGGGAGGCGGTAATATTGTTGTTGGCGGAGGAGGGGGTGGTGGTTCTGTAGTCGGTGGTGGTGGAGGCGGCAGTATGCTTGAAGGAAATGTCGTGGCAGTTACCATGTTGCTGGGGAAAGATTCATTGCCTGCCATATCAACGGATTTTACATAGTAATTGTACGAGGTATTGGCGACAAGCCCGCTATCCGTATGCATGGTGGTTTCCGTAAACGTGATGAGGTTGCCATTACTGAAAACTTTATAGCCACGCACTATCCCGCTATTGTCGGCCGCCCCGGACCAGTAAAGACGTAGTTCGGATGAAGAAAGAACGGCTACTGAGAGCGCAGGAGGAACAGGAGCAACCGTGTCTGTCGAAGTTGGTGGCGGCGGAGGAGTGGTATTCGTGCCACTCACCGATCCCATAACGCTCGCTGACGCTGGATTGGAGGCAGGCGAACACCCATACGTATTGCAAGCGCTTACATAATAATAATATGTTCCTGGAGCCAAAGCCCTGTCCTTATAGTCCAAGCTATCCGCCTCTATCGTGGCAATAAGGTTTCCTCCCATACTACTCTGCCGATAAATGTTATAGGCGCTTTCATTGGCGGCATTGTCGGTCCACATGAGATCGACATCAACTCCGCTTGCTGCGAGCTTCGCGACAAGGCCGCTCGGAGCCATGGGAACAGTAAACGTGGAAGGGTCTTGCGTGGAAGGAGTCTGGGCGGAAACAGAAGAAAAAAGGAAAAAAAATAAAAAGATATGACGCATCAATGATGCAGAATATGTATACATATAAAATTTTAATTGTTTAAATTGACTTTTAATAAGATAGATCTTTTTTCATTATATCATATCCTCTAAATTAGACAAACCAAAAAGCCCCCGAGCGAAGTCGCGTTTGACGCGACGAGTCGAGGGACTTTTTTGGGTCAAATGATACCGCGCGGTATCATTTATTTTTTGCGATTATTTCTTTCAATAAAGTAAGGTTGCTCGTCCGTGTCGCTTCTTTTACTGCCTTCACAAAATCAGTTCGTTGAGTTGTATGAAACGAAACAATAGGAAGATCGTTCTTGAGAAGAAACAATTCTCCTAAGAGACGGCCCACTCGTCCGTTGTAATCAAAAAATGGATGTATCCAAAGAAAGCGATGGGTAACCCATGCGCACAATTCAATTTTGCTATCTCGTGAACTAATGTGCTGGGATCGTTCTCTATAATCATTCTCCCAATTTTTCATTAACTCGGACATATAAAAGTATTCTGGTGGCTTAAAGTCGCCAAGTTCAATATCATGCGTGCGATATGTTCCGGCTTCATCAAAAAGATTTCCCGCGAGTAATTTGTGAAATCGCTTTGCTGTTTGCTCGCCAATCATCAGTTGGGCGTGATTGCGAAACACAAATTTTTGGGTCTTTATTAAATTGTCCAGAATAATTTTTTCGATCTCATGCACTTCAAGAATACCCTGAAGCGTCTCTCGATATGTAACGGGAGTTTTTGTCATATCACACGTGAATATTTTTGTAGGTACCGTCCCTGATAAGATCAATGGCATCTGCACGATAGCGTTTATACGCCTCACGACGGGTTAAAGGAGTTTCGTGCTCAATTGCCATATTTTCATATGCAACATCAATAAACGCTTTAATAAAGCGTTCTTGTTGAGCATTGAATTTATCGTATTTTTTTTGTTTGACATGTCTTTTCATGGTTATATATTATTACATATTAATGGATTAATCAAGAATGCATAAAACCAAAAAGCCCCCGAGCGAAGTCGCGTTTGACGCGACGGATCAAGGGGCTTTT
>CAYHZD010000087.1:0-2661 GCA_964361035.1 uncultured Candidatus Saccharibacteria bacterium | reverse complement strand
AGAAAGATTTTTTTCATCTTTTTATTGTAAAACAAAAAACTCCAAACCGTCTGTGTATAAATCAGCAGTCAAAATGAGAGCTAATAGCCGTAAGAAATTTGATCTACTATTTTGCCGTAGTTGTCCAAGAGAGTGATTGTTTCACGATTTTTATCCCACAGCGGCCAGATCTGATTCAAGTAAATGCGCCATTCCGGCAGATAAAAACCCTGATCGTTTTTATGTATCGCCAAGCAGTTATCATAGCTAAAGTGCGCATAGATATAGTTTTTGCAGGATTGAGAGATAACCTGTCCGTCAATCAGCTCACCTTTATCATTATCCAATTTTATAACCGGGGTGCGACAACTAGATCCATAATGGCTTTTGATGAAATTCGAGCATTCATATGTTAGCTGATTCAAACCAGGTTCAGTCTTATAATCCGGACAACGAGAGTTAGCCGGCGGCACTAAACTATGGCCCGGGACAGCGTTTATATAGCCGATACATTTATTAACCCTAAAACTCTTATCAAGACGGGGAATAATCGGGGGATAATTGCCAGAGAGAACGATGGCTGAATCTCCCGGGGCTAAAACGACGGGAACTAAAGGATCATTTTTGCCAGTGTAAGTCATTACCGCTGGCGGTATGGTGACGTAAGTTGATTGTCCTTTCACATCGCGCCCATATATGTTGTAGGTACGGTTGCTACCGTTGTTTTTAAGTTGCCAGCCGGAAATAATTATCGGATCGGTGTTGTTTCTACTCGTCCGATAGCGAATATAAATGTATTCTTTTTGAGCATCGCCAATACCGGCAGACCCTCTGGCTAAAAAGACTCGGCCCTTGTACAAACTATCGTTGGGATTAATCGTGGGGGTCGGCCTAGCCTTAGTGGGGATAGGGGTGGAACGAATCCGCCGCGGCGGATTGGTTACTCCTCCTTTTGTTGTACTGCTGGTACTCATCTTAATACTTATATCAGGCGGACTAAGATAGGATTTCATTCCGCCAGTTTCAAATTTTTGCGGACCGCCACGCATAAACCACAAAACACCGCCAGCGATTAAAATGATAATCAGCCACCAGAGATCTTTCATTGCATTTTGCGGATCTATTGCCATTTTTTTATTCTAAATTGCGAAAAACTTTTACTCGGCAATCGCTCTGAAAGGTTCGCATATTTTTCTGCTGAAAAATTGCTCTGCTCGCCTGCCTGCGGTAGGCAGGCGCCGCCGCGCTGCGCAAGACCTTTCAAACCGATCGCCTGCGACAAGTTTTTAAAATTAACCAGCCGCTTTCATTCCGATATTCTGCACATGATCCCCCTCTTTCAAACCAGAGACGATCTCGACATTGCCATTTTGATCTTTGAGGCCAGTGGCAATCTTGATTGCTACTATTTTATCATTAACTATTTTTTTACAAAAGTACCCTGATCGTTTTCAATGATGGGCTTGTCAAGGTGACACCTTCTGTCACGGAAGGTGTCACCTTGACATTGACCGGCACACAAAAACCGCTCTTTCGAGCGGTTTTTGTCAGCTTAGGCTTTTGGCCTACACAAGTTAGCTTATTATTGTACCACTGTAATGCCAGGCGTTCTCCAGTTGGACTTACCAGACATAAAGGTACTGGTAGCGACACCCGTAGAATTGTTAGCCACCCAGTAGAGATTTTCCAGACCAACAGAGTAGCTCCCTAGACCCAGGGCGAGGTTCGCAGGGGTGCGAGCGACAAAGCTATAGTCTAGATTCACATCAGCCGTGTTGCCTTGAGACAACGTAAGGGTCTGACCAGACGTTGTGACCTGGGAAGAGTCAACACTAGAACTGGTGGAAGACGCGACAACGTAGGTAGTCGCTACGCCGTCCTTGTACACAAAGAAGGAAGCAGGGGCCATCGTACCAACGTTTGTGGAAGCATTCGTAGAAGAAGCCGCAAACGGGGTGGTAGAAGCGTTCGTACCAAGCAGAACATCAGCCCCCAGCGCCTTAACCTTAAGCTTAAAGTTAGCGAAAAGGGTGGTGGTACTGAATCCTCCTGGAATGCTACTGGTATCCGTTCTACTAGAGATAGTCGGACTGCCATTCAAGGCGATCTCCAAGCCGGCTTTTCTGAAGGTCAAAACTTCACTCGTGGCCGATCCGGTCGGAGTGATAGCCGAACCACTGGTATTCTTGGCGGTAATATTGGCGCCCGTGGTAGAGGCCGTCATCGGAATCCCCACCGAAGCACTAGCGCTGCGGATATCCGCTGCCAAGATCAAAGTCTTGGTCGTATTAGCCGCAATATCGTGGTTGATAGTGGCGAAGGTAATTGTCCCATTGGTTCCATTAACAGTAACCGTCGCGGAACCGATCACCGTGCCGCCACTCACCGTGTTGCCGATTATCGTGCCGCCATCAATGAGGTAGGCCGTGGTCGCCGTAGCGCCTTGGGAGATTCCCGTCTGGCTAATGGAAGCGATCAGATCGGTAATGGTGATCTTATCCTTGGTGGTCTTGACATCAAACGCCAAGAACGGAACTTTGTCCTTTTGGTCATTGGCACTGCCGTCATTAGCAATGATGGTAGCGGCCACCGGACTGGTAGAATTCTTGGACACTTGAACCGTCGCCGAATCCGCCAACGAGTTAGCGCCAACGGTTACCGTCCGGCGATCAAGCGCCGTGG
>CAYHZD010000086.1:0-2729 GCA_964361035.1 uncultured Candidatus Saccharibacteria bacterium | reverse complement strand
CGGCGCGGCGTTGCGCCCTTATCTTGTCGGCGTTGCCGGCGGTGAAGAAGTTTGTCAAAGATCAATTCAAAGCTTGACATGGCCGCGCAAAACTGTTATCCTTTGGTATGACAATCATAAGGATAGCCAATAGGATGTTTCCACGTTCCCATTTATTTGGGCGTGGATTTTTTATTTTATACCTCCTGTTCGACCTCCTTGTGATTGTCATAAATTCAAGTGTCGGCAGGGGGTAATTTTATGCCAAATTGTACAAAGTGTGACGAAGATTATTATTGCGATTGTGAGATGAAAGAAAAAAATATCACAATCCTGAAACAGGGAATCAGGCTGGACTTTTATGAAGTCTTGAAAGAAATGGAGATGTCTGAAAACAATAAAAATTTGGCCGAAACTCTGCAAAAAAAAATCGAAACCAGAATTGATGAGTTCGTTGCGACATTACCATGAACCGGCCTCCGGCGTTTCAGTTTTACCCGTCCGACTGGTTTGACTTCAAGGTTCAACGGATGAGCCTGACCGCGCAAGGAGCATACATCAAACTTCTTTGCTTCATGTGGAAAGACTCAAAAGACCAATGTTCGATTTTGGATAACGACACAGCCATAGCATCGGCATTGGGAACCACGGTTGAACAGTGGTTGAAGCTCCGGGCCGAGATGCAGGTTGAAGATGACTCACTTTTTGAGCAAAAAAGCGGTAAACTTTTGTCAAAAAGACTTGCTTTTGAGGTTGCAAAGCAAAAAGAGTACCGTGAGATGCAGAGTAAAAAGGGAAAAGCCTCGGCTGAACAGCGGTTCAACCGTGGTTCAACCGTGGTTCAACCGGAGGGGCAACCGGAAGTCAACTCTTCATCTCCGTCTTCGTCTCCGTCTTCTTCTTCGTCTTTATCTTCTACTCCACCTTTGTCTTTAAAAGAAAAAGAAACAACTACTTCTTCCCCTGCGGGGAAAGCGATTAAGGGATCACCTGACAAAAACGGCTACCACGCCGCCGTAGTGAAAGCCATCCGCGAAAGCTATAAGCAGAAGTTTGGTTCGGAGTATCTGTTCCGGGGCGGCCAGGATGGGGCGCACGTCAAACGGCTGCTGGGGACATACGCACCGGAACAGGTGGTGGCGATGTGGTGTGAGTTCCTGCGGTGTAAGTGGGATTTTGCCGGCAGGGACGGGGCCACGGTCAAGGTTCCCCACAACATCACGGGGTTTATATCGCGTCTTGAATCGGTGATTGAGTACGGGGATTGGAAAAAGAAAATGGAAGAGCCAAATTTTAAAAATTACATGACTGAAATTTTGATAAAAAAGGAGGCCGTACAGCCATGAAAGATGAAGACAAGATGTTCCCGCCATTTTCAGGAGCCGATGAAGCGGCGGTTTTGGGGTCGATGTTGGCGAATGACGATTGTGTTCTCAAAGCGTATGAGGGTTTAAGGGCTGACGATTTTTTCATGGACAAGCACATCGTTTTGTATCAGACGATTATTGATATGTACAAGGGCGCGAAAAAGATTGACGCAACGACGGTCTTCTGCGAATTGAAACGGTTGAACATTGCCGATCTTTTTATGAGTATGGGAACAGGGAACGAGATGCTTTTGGATATTGCCAGATGTTTTGTGTCGCCAGATAATATAGGCGACCATGTTCATGCCGTCAAAAGCTATTCCGTAATGAGAAAGTTGATGCTGTCATGCTCAAAAATTATCAGCGATTGCCAAGAGCATAAAAAAAGTTCAACAGCGATTGTTGAGACGGCGGAAAAGATGGTCTACGAATCTTCCGTTGATGCAAATATCAAGGCAGGTCTTTCGCTGGTTGGTGACGGGATGCACCGCATGGTTGAAGCGATTGAAAAAAACAAAGGGCGGTCAGGGGTTTTAGGGATCAGTTCCGGTTTGTCACAACTGGACGAAGTGACGGGAGGTTTTCAGCCTGGGAACCTGATTGTTTTGGGGGCACGTCCCGGCATCGGGAAAACATCTCTTGCCGTTCAAATCGCTGTTCAAACAGCTATTGTGAAAAAAATTCCAGTCGCCTATTATTCTCTGGAAATGAATCAGGTTGAAATGGCGTTCAGGGTGGCGTCATCTTATTCGGGGATACCGCTCTGGAATTTAAAACACACAACCCCGGACGGATCAGGATGGAATAAAATATTGGAGATTTGTGGACAGGTCAAAGAATCCCCATTTTTTGCCGACACCGATTCGTTCAACTTAAATCCGGTTTCGTTGCGGTCTTCGTGCCGCAGGTTCTTCGGCAAAATGGAAAGAGAAGGGAAAAAACTTGGATTGATCGTTGTTGATTACGTCCAGTTGATGAAAGATCCCGGAACGCATGAAAACCGTCAGTCGGAGGTATCGGAAATATCGCGGTCGTTGAAGGCGTTGGCAATGGACTTAAACGTTCCTGTTTTGGCCCTGGCGCAGTTGAATCGTGGAACGGTGACGGACGGAGGGAACCGGAAACCTCGTTGTTCTGATTTGCGTGATTCTGGTAGTTTAGAGCAGGACGCCGATATCGTACTCCTTCTCTGGAAAGAAAATCAGTACGTCGCAAATGCTACCCAAGAAAAGCGCGACGAGTCCCTGCTGATCGTTGACAAAAACAGAAACGGTCAAACGCGGGACATCGATTTAATTTTTCGCGGTGCAATAGCGAGGTTTGGCGAGATTGAAAAAATTGAAGAAAGTGGGGGAAGATTGTTGTGAAATATACAAAATTCAC
>CAYHZD010000085.1:0-2759 GCA_964361035.1 uncultured Candidatus Saccharibacteria bacterium | reverse complement strand
CGGTTTGTGAGAGGCGAGGTTTTTGTTGTGGCGGTGATTGTTCGCTTGGAGGAGTTATACTTTTGATGGACATTTCAAGAGCATTGAGTGCGTTTTGGATAGTTCGCAGCTGATCGTCAGAGGTGGTTTCTTCTTGCGTATCACTCATAACCCCCTTTGTCCCCCTTATTTTAAGGGGGAGATTATGGAGATTATTTTGTTGGGAGTTTTGTTGATCGGTTCCCCCATTGGGGTAAGGGGGGTTAGGGGGGTTACGAAATGATGGCAATGGGATAAGCGAAAAAAACAGCGCAATCGCGATAGCCATGATAAGCAATCCTAACATCGCACGTAATATCATATGACTAGAATATCAAATTTTATTTTATTTGTCTCTTTCGGAAACGGGATCTTGAGAAGGTGATGGCGAAGCGATGTGCTTCGTTGCGCAGATGCTGCAGAAGATGCAAAAGGGGAGGAGGCATGGTTTTGAGCGCAATGGGTGGTTTATTGGAAAAATAAAGTTCCTCTTCTTTTTTTGCTAATGCGGCGATTGTTACATACGTATAACTCTTATTTTTGCCATGGCTAAATGGAGAGTTTATGGATCGTAATGATGCCAACGCCGCATGCAGTTGTGGTTTGCCGCCGTCTATAAGCATAAAATCGGGCATAGGCCATTCGGTATGGCGCACTCTACGCATGAGGATTTCCTGGATCATCGCAGGATCATTGATGCCGGTCACCTGGCGGATTTTGAATTTTCGATACTGTGATTTGGCAGGAACGCCATCTTCAAACACCACCATACTGCCCACCGATTCTTTCCCCTTGTGATGGGATATATCGTAGGCCTCGATGCGGCGGGGAAGGGAGGAAAGCTTTGCTACTGTTGTGAGAAGGCGCAACCCCTTTTCATGTTCCATTTCGATATCATTGCGCAAAAAGGGGCGATGCGCGAAAATGCGTTCGAGGGCGGCAAGCTGATCGCGAACAGCTGCCGCTTTTTCGTACTCCCGTTTTTTTGCGTGCTGCGCTAATTCTTTTTTTAATGCGTGCGCCACTGATATTCGTTTCCCCCGCAAAACATCTTTAATCGCCCGTATATTTTTTCTATAGGCAAGAACGTCACTTTTAACGTCGGTCGTCTGTAAAAATGACTTCGATAGTTTTGAGCAGCAAAAGCCGAGGCAGAGCCCCAACTGCGCGTATTGACATGCGCGTTTATGCGGCCGTTTGCAGGTGCAATAAGGAAAAATTTTACGCAGCAAGCGGAGCGTGGTTTTAAGCGCGAGGCCGCTGGTGAAGGGGCCGATATAATCAATTTGATTTTTTATTTTTGATTTTTGATTTTGAGCGCCAGCGAATGGCTGATGGGTAGTAAAAATGCGTGGGTATTTTTCTTTGGTGAATCCTACAAAGACATAATTTTTATCATCGCGCAGCATGATGTTGTATTGCGGGCGGTGGCGTTTGATGAGCATTGCTTCGCGAATGAGCGCCTCGATATCATTAGCCGTTTCTTCCCATAAAAGAGATGCAGCAGCCTTTACCATGGCGCGTTTGGCGCCATCAAGGTCAGCAAGGCGCGCGTATGAGGAAAGACGCGCACGCAAGTTTGCCGCTTTGCCGATGTAGAGAATGGTATTGCCTTTTTTGAAAAAATAAACGCCCGCCTTCTGCGGCGCTTTGCGTAATTCAGTTGCTTGTATCATGAAATGAATGGTATACTACAGATAAATACTTGACAAGTCATGTCTTCCATGGCTACATGGAAAGGAGCATATTCATGAAAACAAAGAGGAAAGATGTCGGTATTTCCTGCGATCTTGGCAGGCGTTTGATTACTCTGCGCGGCAGAATTATGCTGGACACCGCCGTTAAACTTCTGATGTGGTTGCATGCGCTTGAATCGCAATCTCTCACCGAGCCGATTTATTTTATTTTTGAAGCATGCGCGGGAGGGGATTGGGTAGCGGCAAAGTTCATGTACGCTTGCATTCGACGCCTCCTTCCTCCCACCGTTGGGTTGGCAAAACGATATGTTCACTCCGCCGCCATCGCGGTGTATGCCGCCACTCAAGAACGTTTTGCCTTTGAAGGAACAACATTTGCTTTTCATACGTCTGAATGTTGGCGAACATTGCTTCCGCAAGACCGCTATACTGCTCAATTCCATGGTAAGCTTACGAGGGAGACAATGTTGGTTGACGAAGAACTATTTCATGTTCTCTCCGAGGGTTTTCATTTTCAATATACCTATACTGCACGTATTCTTTGCGAGGCGGAAGTACAGATCACCGCTCGAATGGGCGCAAACCCCTTTGGCATCTTTCATCATGTGGTCAGATATTCCGATAGAAAAAAACGCGTGAAGAGTGCGCAGGATAAAGAAAAAAAGAAGTAAAAAAAGCGGTCCGGCTAAAGTCGGACCGCTTGATTATTTTTGTAAACTACTTTATAATAAAACGTTTTTATGAAAGGACAAGCCATTTCCATACGCGGCGCGCGGGTACACAACCTCAAAAATATCAACGTGGATATTCCGCGCAACAAGCTCGTGGTTATTACAGGCCTTTCCGGATCCGGTAAATCATCGCTTGCTTTTGATTTAATTTACGCCGAAGCCGAGCGGCGGTTTGTGGAGTCGCTTTCCAGCTACGCGCGGCAATTTTTGGGCGTTAAAGAAAAACCGGAGGTTGATTCTATCACCGGCCTCTCGCCTGCCATCGCCATTGATCAAGGCCCTCGCAGCGGCGGGGCAAATCCGCGATCCACGG
>CAYHZD010000084.1:0-2768 GCA_964361035.1 uncultured Candidatus Saccharibacteria bacterium | reverse complement strand
CACCCATGACGGGTGGTATTTTGTTATGTTGTTATTTAGGGGCTTGGCTAATAAACAAGTAATGTCCCAAGCTGTCCCAAGCAAGGTTTGGGACAGGTTTGGGACAATGATCGCGTGTCGCGCGCATTCAGGAGGAATGCCCGACACGCTTTTTTATTACAACATATTGCAATGTTGTTTTTATTATTTTTTTTGCATTTTGCCACCAACAGAAATTAGTTACTCATCCTGTATACGAACAGAAAAGCGGAATGCCTTATACCAAACCCTTGCAAAAAAAAGAAGAGAGGTATAAAATGGCGGCAGATTTTGATTTTTTCGCAAGGAGGATATCCTTATGTATGTATGTGAACGGTTATGGGGGAAAGAGAGAGAGTTGGGTTTTGAAGGGGAAATCTGGTTTTTTCAAGAAAACGAAGATGATCCTTTTCGTATTGTCGCTGCTCTCTACGATACCAATCGAAGCCAGCTTGCGGGCGGAGTGCATATTGGGCTGATAGGCCCGCAAGAAGATCAGTGGGCGAATGCAGACGCGGCGGTTGCGCATATAGTGGGAAAAGCAAAAAATATGCGCGAAAAGATTGTCCTCAATGGCCTTCATATACGATGTGATGTGGATGGCATGAAGGTAGCAATCATTTGCACCCGTCCGCTTGAGCGCGACGAACGCAAGCGCGCGTTTGAGTTTTTAGGCAAGGTATCCATTATTATGAGCGATGGTATCGGGAAAATGTGCCTGATTGGAGGCGATGTCCGGACATCGTCGGAAGATTTGCTGCATGCTTGGCATGTGGCACCTGAACACATTGTCGGAAGGCCGCGGGAGGAAGGGGGTATCGGAGATACGGGCATGCCTACTGCTTTGGGGGCAGCGGATACCATTTATTTTGTTTGCACGACATACGGAGACCATGCATGGTCGAAGAAGACCGTTTCAATTTGCGGGCTCGGCAAAGTGGGAGGCGGTTTAGCGCGTATTTTAATGAGGGATGGGTATCAGTTGATTTTAAGCGACAGCAACCCCGCCCTCTATGCGGATTTGGGCAGTGATTTACTCGCCATCTGTCCGGTGAAAGCGGATCGTTTTTCTACATTTTATTTTATTTCTCACCGGAAGGTGCATCGGGAAGCAGCGACGGTATTTGCGCCATGCGCGGTGCGTCCCATTATCCGTCTTGACACGATTGATGAGTTTTCTCGTTCATTAAAGGCAATTGTGAGCGCACAGAATGACGAAATAGATTTGGGATGCCCTTTTGAGCTTGCTCAGATGCTTCATGATCGCGGTATTGTCTATGTGCCCGGTCCCGCCGTAAATTCATTGGGGATTCAAATGTTATTGCGAGAGCACGATCTTGAAAGAATTCCATATGAAGAAATTCTTATCGAGGAGCGTGCTTTGCATCTCGATGTGCTACGTTCCTTGCTTTTGCAGGCAAAGAACGAAGACAGGCCGCCCTACGCGATAGCAATGGAACGTATTGCGCGAGGGTTAAACCAGTAACTCGTGATTGTATTGTTAGTTGTGCGGTCCGATCGCGATCGGACCGTTTTTTAAAAAGATATGAAGAGTATACCTATTATCTACGAAGACAGCGACATCATCGTGGTCAATAAACCGGCGGGGCTTGAAGTACGCGAGGTAGCGCTTGCCCTGCGGAGCTCAAGAGGCGAAGCAGGGGCACAACTAGAACTCGCTCATCGGCTTGATCGAGACACTTCCGGGATATTATTACTGGCAAAGCATGAACGCGCGCATGAATATTTAAAACAGCTTTTTCAGGAACGAAAAATTAAAAAAACATACATTGCGCTGGTAGAAGGCCTTATGAAAGAAAAAGAAGGCACTATTGATTTGCCGATCGGTCGCTCGCCGCATCACCCCTCGCGGCGTGTTGCCTTCAAAAAAATTGATGGAAAGAAACGGGAGGCGGTTACAATATGGCGCGTTAAAAAATATTTTCCGCAGCAGCCGCGTTTGACGCGGCGCGATCAATACACTCTACTTGAGGTGATGCCGCAAACCGGCCGCACGCATCAAATCCGCGTGCACTTAAAAGCAATCGGGCATCCGGTGGCATGCGATAAACTTTATTTCGCCAAAACATGTCCGGACGGATTAACACGGCAATTTTTGCACGCATATGCGCTTGAGTTTATTCTGCCGCCAGCCTCGCCGAGTCTAGGCGGGTCGGGCGGCACAATACGACTCGAAGCGGAATTGCCGAGGGATTTACAAAACACATTGGATGCGTTATCGTAACGTTTATATGGTAATCGATTTTAATTTTTCACCGGTAGATCGCGAAGCGCGTAAAACCCTTGATTTGAGGGCCGGCGATACCGTACGCGTTACCGAACGCGTAAAAGAAGGCGCTAAAACCCGCAAGCAAATGTTTGAGGGGGTGGTGCTTGCGCGCAAACACGGCCGAGAGCCGGGTGCCACGTTTACCCTCCGCAAGGTATCGGGAGGCATTGGGGTAGAGCGGGTGTTTCTGTTGTATTCGCCCGTGTTGGAGGACATCAAGATATTAAAACGCCCTGCGCGGGTACGGCGAGCAAAACTGTATTATTTGCGGCATAAGACCGCAAAAGAAACACGCAAAAAAATTGCGTAAATTTAAAAAATAAGCGCGGGTGGCGAAACCGGTAGACGCGCAAGCTTGAGGGGCTTGTGGGAGCAATCCCGTGGAGGTTCAAATCCTCTCCCGCGCACCACAAAGGAGGCATTTCACAAAATAACAAATACAACATATGTTTAAAAAATT
>CAYHZD010000083.1:0-2809 GCA_964361035.1 uncultured Candidatus Saccharibacteria bacterium | reverse complement strand
CCCAAACTGCCAAAGAACCTGGGCGAATGAAATTCGCCGAAATGTTGTCATTTCTTGAATTAGGGAAAGCAGACGGGATTTTGAGTTGGCATCCGGATCGTCTCGCCCGAAATTCCATTGATGGTGGACAAATTGTTTATCTTCTGGACACAGGAAAAATCAAAGATTTGAAATTTCCAACCTTCTGGTTCGAGAACACACCACAAGGAAAATTCATGTTGAACATTGCCTTTGGACAAAGCAAGTATTACGTTGATAATCTTTCAGAAAATATCCGTCGCGGACATCGAGCAAAGTTGAGAAAAGGTATTTGGCCTAGCTTTGCCCCACTTGGGTATGTGAATAATCACAAAACGAGAGACATTGATGTTGATTTGGAAAAAGCTCCGCTAGTCCGCAAAGGGTTTGAACTTTACTCGACCGGAAAATACACGCTCAAACAAATTGCCAAAGTTTGGAAAGATTTAGGACTGCGGAGCTACAAAGGTAATGTTCTAGCAGTTTCCTGTGTCCAGAGAATCCTTAAATCAACTTTCTACTATGGAATTTTTGAGTTTAAGGGCGAGACGTATCAGAGTTCGCACGAGCCGTTAATTTCGAAGAAACTTTTTGACCAGTGCCAAGAAGTGATGAAAAATCGCGGACATATCAAAACCAGAAAAGCAGAAAATATTTTTCCATTTCGTGGACTTCTAACTTGTGGCGAGTGTAGTTGTGCGATTACCGCCGAAACACAAAAAGGACACAATTACTATCGTTGTACAAAAAAGAAAACTGTTTGCTCGCAAAAATATGTCCGCGAAGAAATACTCACTGAACAAATCAAAAACTGGCTTCAAAAAGTTTCTTTGCCGAGCCAAGACACCGAAAAAATTTTGCGCGAATTGGATAAGGATGAGCAGAAAGCAAGAGAGGATAGTAAAGCATTAGTGGAAAACCTAAAAAATGAGTTAGCCGAGATTGAAGTAAGGTTGGATAAATTGCTTTCTGCATATCTTGATGAAGTAATCACGCCGGAAGAATACGCAGCGCAAAAACAAAAAATGCTCGCCCAGAGAGTAGATCTGAAAGAGAAAATCAGAGAAATTGAAGACAAGGGCGTGTCTTGGCTCGAACCGGCTCGTGCGTGGGTTAAATCCTTAAACCAAGCGGATAATTTACTCAATTCTGGAGATAAATCGGAAATGATAACATTTCTAAAACAAATCGGCTCGAACCATATTTTGTTTGATAAATCCTTTTCCTTTTTGCCACAAAAGCCCTTTCAAATCCTAGCCGAGCGGCGGCAAAGCCGCCGCGAGGCTTCCTTTGTCCACTTGCGAAATCCTGACTGGCGGAGAGGGAGGGATTCGAACCCTCGATACCTTGCGGTATACGCGCTTTCCAAGCGCGCGCACTAGACCACTATGCGACCTCTCCATTAATTAATTTTTTGAATGCCTCGCCTCCTTTATAGGCCTTAATTTGATGCTCTCTTTTATAAGCTTCTTTTGCGGTCGCATATTCTTCCTTATAAACTACTAGGAGCGGCCTTCTTTGTTTCAACGATTGAGTTTTGCCAGAATTATGCTCATGCAATCGTTTTTCTATATTATTAGAAGTACACCCAATATAATACCCAGAATCTTTAATACTTTTCAAGACATATACGTAATACATGTATTGTATGCGCGCACCCCGCTTTCAGCGGGGCAAGCTAGGCCCTTGTCCCGCCTTCGGCGGGGACTATGCGACCTCTCCCCAAAACAGCATTTTATTGCCGTTTCTGGAAAACGAAATACATGCCAAGCGCGATTAGGCCCACGGGCCAGACAATATGCCACGCAAGAGTTGGAATAACGCCAACATTTTTAAGAAGATAAAAAATGCCGACCACCAGTACGATAAGACCTGCAAACATATAGAATGAAATAATATAAAAAAATAAAACGACCTATAGAGCCATCCCCCGCAACGCACGCACGCGATCCTCCACCGGCGGGTGTGTCATGAATAACGTTGCGAGCCAGTGTCTCCCCTTTTTGCCTTTTGTCGGATCGGCAAGCCACAAATGGTTGGTGGCATTGTTGGCCACACGCAAGGGAGTCGGATCGCGTGAAATTTTTTCCAGCGCAGAAGCAAGGCCTTCCGGATAGCGTGTGAGCAATGCCCCGCTTGCATCCGCAAGATACTCTCGCTTGCGCGAGATGGCAAGCTGAATAAGAGTAGCCGCCAAAGGAGCAAGAAGAGAAAGCAAGATGCCGATTACGATCATAATGGCGCCGCCATGGCCTTCGCGATCTCTGCCGCCACCCATCATGTTCCCCCAAAAAAGCGAACGCAAAAACCAATCGGCAAGAAGCGCCACAAAGCCGACAAGCACCACCGCTACCGTGGAAACCAGCATGTCGCGATTGCCGATATGCGAAAGCTCATGCGCAAGTACTCCTTCAAGCTCGGAGCGATCCAGGCGACTAAGAAGGCCGGTTGTTACGGCCACGACCGCGTGCTGGGGATCGCGGCCGGTCGCAAACGCATTGGGCGCGGCTTCATTAATAAGATATACCCTCGGCATCGGAAGACCTGCGGTGATCGCCAGATTTTCTACAATATTATAAAGCTCCGGGGCGTTCTTTTTTTCAATCGGTTGCGCGCCGCTCATGGAAAGCACAATTTTATCCGACCACCAATACGATACAAAACTCATGAGCATGCTAAAAAGGACGGCAACAAAAAGAATAGCGCTATTGCCGTAGAGTTGGCTGAAGAGCCATCCGAGCCCGATGACGATGCCAAAAAATATCGTGAAGAGCAGCCACGTTTTGCGGAT
>CAYHZD010000082.1:0-2832 GCA_964361035.1 uncultured Candidatus Saccharibacteria bacterium | reverse complement strand
TAGGATTTAGAAATTTTCATTATGCATCCCTTCAATAATTTCACCAACAAAGCCCAGGAGGCATTGCGCAGAGCCCATGAGATTGCTCTTGAGCGCGGGCATGGCTCGCTGGATGTCACCCATCTTTTAGGGGCACTCTTAACGCAGGAAGACGGCGTGGTGTTTCATTTGCTTTCTAAGTTGGAGGTGGATGCCGCGGCGCTTTCTGATTATGTATTTGATGCGTTGGAGGGGAGTGTTTCTGCCAACGTACTTACGCCGCACCAGCAGCTTTATTTAACCCAAGAGCTTGCTCGCACCCTGGAAGCGGCAGGTCGCGCAGCCGTCATGCTCAAAGATGAATATGTTTCGTGCGAGCATCTTTTGTTGGCCATGCTGGAAGTCCCTTCGCGCGCCAAGGACATCCTTGCCCGTTTTCGCATAGAAAAAGAGGCAGTACTGCGCGCGCTTGCGGTGATTCGCGGCGGCCAGCGCGTCACCGATGCAGAGCCCGAACAAAAATATCAGGTGCTGGAAAAATATGCGCGCAATCTTACGCGCCTTGCCAAAGAAGAAAAACTTGATCCGGTGATCGGCCGCGAAGAAGAAATCCGGCGCGTCGTGCAGATTCTCTCGCGCCGCACGAAAAACAATCCGGTGCTGATTGGAGAAGCGGGCGTGGGCAAGACCGCCATGGCCGAAGGCCTTGCCGAGCGCATTGTCAAAGAAGAAGCGCCGGAGAGCTTGAAGGGCAAAGAAGTGCTCGCACTCGATCTGGGCGCTTTGATTGCCGGTACTAAATTCCGGGGCGAATTTGAAGATCGCCTTAAAGCCGTGATGCGCGAGATTGAACGCGCGCAAGGCAAAGTTATTCTTTTTATAGATGAACTGCATACGCTCGTGGGAGCCGGCTCTGCCGAAGGCGCCATGGATGCTTCAAACATGCTCAAGCCCGCGCTTGCCCGAGGTGAACTGCGCGTGATTGGTGCCACTACCTTAAAGGACTATCAAAAATATATTGAGCGTGATCCGGCGCTGGCCCGGCGTTTTCAGCCCGTCTTTATTGAAGAGCCCAATCCCGAAGATGCCGTGGCGATTTTGCGCGGCCTGCGCCAGCGCTACGAACTGCATCACGGCATTAAAATTACCGACGAGGCCATTCGCGCGGCAGTCGAACTTTCGCGCCGCTATATTACGGATCGCTTCTTGCCGGACAAAGCCGTGGATCTTATTGATGAGGCGGCATCCGCCTTGCGCCTTGATTTGGAAAGTATGCCGCAGGAGCTTGAAGAATTGCGCCGCGAGACCACGCGCTTGGAAATTGAGCGCGCCTCGCTTAAAAAAGATAATGGCGCCGACGATCAAAAACGCCTTAAGCGCGTGGAGCGCGATCTTAAAAAAGTAGCCGCTGAGCGTGAAGAGCTTGAAACCGCTTGGAAAAATGAAAAAGATCTTATTATGCGCATCCATGAGGTGAAGCGTGACATTGAGCATTGCCGGCAGGAGAGTGATGTGGCCGAGCGTGCAGCCGATTTTGCCAAAGTGGCCGAGCTGCGCTATGGGCGCATTCCCACGCTGGAAAAAGAACTTGCCGACGAAGAAGCGAATCTCACGAAATTGCAGCGATCGCGCAAAATGATCAAAGAGGAAGTTACCGAAGAAGATATTGCACAAGTCGTGTCGCGTTGGTCAGGTATTCCGGTAGCGCGCATGCTGGAAACCGAAGCACAGAAACTTTTGCGCATGGGAGAAGCGCTGCACAAGCGCGTGGTAGGGCAGGAAGAAGCCGTGGACGAAGTCTCGCAGGCGGTCTTGCGCGCGCGCGCAGGCATTGCCGAGGAGGATCGTCCTATCGGATCTTTTATGTTTATGGGTCCCACCGGGGTGGGGAAAACCGAGCTTGCCCGCGCTTTGGCCGAATTTCTCTTTAATGATGAAAAAGCGCTCATCCGTTTGGATATGTCCGAATATATGGAAAAACATTCCGTGGCAAAATTTATCGGATCTCCTCCGGGCTACGTGGGCTACGAAGAAGGCGGTCAGCTTACCGAAATCATCCGGCATCGGCCGTACGCGGTGGTATTGTTTGATGAAATAGAAAAAGCGCATCCTGATGTGTTCAACATGCTCTTGCAAGTGCTGGACAATGGTCGTCTCACTGATGCGAAGGGCCGCGCGGTCAATTTCAAAAATACGATTATTATCATGACATCTAATGTGGGATCGGAAGTAGTGACAGAACTTGAACAGCTCGGATTTTCTACAAGCGAAGAGAAACAAGCTTTTGAGGATCGCAAAGAGCGGGTGAAGGAGCGGATTTTCGCCGCCCTCCAGCGCCGGTTTAGACCAGAGTTTTTAAATCGTTTGGACGGGACCATTCTTTTCAACGTCTTGCGCGTGGAAGATTTGGCGAAGATTGTCGATATCCAGCTTGCGGCCGTAACCGAGCGCCTCAAGAAAAAAAATATTACCCTCTACTTTACCGAAGCGGTGAAAACCTATCTTGCCAAAGAGGGCTATGACGAACACTACGGCGCGCGCCCCTTAAAGCGTTTGATTCAAAGCAAGATATTAAATCCGCTTGCCGAGCTTTTGGTGCGCCGCCCCGCTTCGACTCAGCGAAGCGAGCAAGGCCATTCTTCGCAGACCATCACCGTTGATATTTTAGACGGGAAGATTATACTCAATGGAGGAAAACGCGGGGGCGGACAATCTGTTCATGTGCGGCAATCTACTTCCGCGGTTGCTTAGAGAGCCACCCTTTGCCCACGTAGCTCAGTTGGTAGAGCAACTCTATGGTAAGGAGTAGGGCCGCGGTTCAAGTCCGCGCGTGGGCTCCAGTTTTGTAGAAAA
>CAYHZD010000081.1:0-2868 GCA_964361035.1 uncultured Candidatus Saccharibacteria bacterium | reverse complement strand
ATACTTTTGGTGCCGGAAGGAATTTCTGCGCCAAGAAGATATTGGGCGGATTGGATTATGGTTATACCGACGAGGAGAAACATACTTAGCATTTTTACTTTTCTCGCCAGCCCAGCGAGCTGGCTCGAGGGCTCGCCCTCGCTCTCTCGCCCTCCGCTCGCTTCGCCCCGCAACTGCGGGGCTTCGCTCGGTCGGGCTCGAACCGTGCCCGCTCGGGCTCGCAAACCCGTAAAAATGCTAAGTATGTTTCTCCATAACTCTTCCTTTTGCAACGCAGTCGGCAAAAGCGTTAATATCAGCAATTCAGTGCCTAACAGATACCGAAACCAGCCGGGGCTGCGCAGGAAATAGAAAAAGCTTACGGCGCCGTAGAGAAAAAGAAACAAGATAAACCTATTTTGTGCAGGAGTGAAAAGATTTTTGTGCCATGCGATGAAAATGGGAATAAAAAGAAGCAAAAAATAGATGATAGTGGAATGAGTGAGAAGATGAGGGATAACGGTTGGGAATTGGGAGATTAAAGAAGGGGCGTTGAAGGCGTTTTGATAAAAGGCGATCATTTCCTGCCAGGAGGCAAGAGAAAATGGCGCGGGGTTGATGAGCCAGAGCCACGTTAATAAAACAGGAACTGTGCCGATCAGAAACAAACCTAGCATTTTTGCTTTCCTCGCCGCGCTCCTGTCCCAAACCAGGTTTTGTGTATCATAGTACTGCGGAGATTCAGAGTTTGTATGGTTTGCGTTGCTAAAAACCTGGTTTGGGACAGGCCGATGACAGTTCTTTATCAAAATTTCCAACACCATCACCGGCAGCACGAATAAATACATTGATGGCTTGGTGACGGCGGCGAGTGCGGCGAAAAGACCGCCCCAGCCGTACCAGTTCCTTTGATAGAGAAAATAAAGTGCCATTAAAAGAAAAAGGAATCCGGGAATTTCGCCCGTGCCGGTGCGACCGTTGGCATAAAAGGAACTAAAGGTGGCTATCAAAAGAACACTAAAAAAAGCTGTTTTTTGATCAAAAAAAGCGCGTATCACAAAAAAGAGCGTTGCAAGCATGGCGAGCATCCATACGATCATGAGAAGGCGCGATTGCGCAACCCCCACGCCGAATATCTTAAAGACGCCGGCAAGCGGCAAGGTGAGCGGAAAGCCGGTGGCGTGCGTCATAAATCCTTTCTGCCAGAAAATACCGGGCGCCACCGCAAGATCGGGCGTACCGTATTCTGTCAGATTGCGCGCGATCTCAAACGGCACGGCTTCATCGTGCCAGAATTTTGGGGTGGCGGTAAGGCCGCCGTAAGTGGAGAAAAAGAGGACTAGGATTACCAGGGGTATGCTTGAGAGAATCCATTTATTCATAATTGACCTAATTAGAGCAATTAGAAATTTTAAAGCAATAATGCTATATTGACTCCATGCTTCTATCAGTCATTATCCCTGTCTACAACGAAGAAAAATCACTTCAAGCCTTGTTGGAAGCAGTTCACGCTTCTCCGGTAGAAAAAGAGATTATTATCGTTAATGATGGCTCAGCTGACCAAACACAACAAATATTAGAGCGATTGCGCGATCGCTTCTCTTTACATATTATCCATAAAAATCGTAACGAAGGCAAGGGCGCTGCCATCCGCTCGGCAATCCCTCGTATCAAAGGCGAGGTGGCGATTATTCAAGATGCGGATCTTGAACTTGATCCGCAGGAATATTCAAAGCTGCTGGAACCATTCCTTACCTACCATGCCGATGTGGTATTTGGCTCGCGATTTCAGATGGCCGGGGTGCGGCGTATATTCCCGACGGGCCGGTATCTGGCAAATCGTTTTTTAACTATTTTTTCTAATCTGGCAAGCGGGCTTTATCTGACAGACATGGAAACCTGTTACAAACTCTTTCGGCGCGAAGTGCTGCAATCATTTCATTTGCGAGCGAATCGCTTTGATATTGAGCCGGAATTGGTGGTACAAGTCGCCCGCCTTCGCCAGATTCGAGACCTGCGGATTTTCGAAGTTCCTATCACATATAATCCTCGCTCACGCTCTCAAGGCAAAAAAATCGGCTTTCGCGACGGAATGTTAGCAATTTGGGCGATTATACGATTTAATTTTTTCTCATAACCCCGACGAGAGACACTCGAGTGTCTCTCGTCCCCCTTATCAGGGGGGTTAAAAAATTGAAAAACCATGCTTTTTTAAAAAATACAAGACTTCTTTTTTCTTTACAAACTTTTTGCAGATGCGATATACTAAAAATGGTCGAAGCATATTCGTTATTTCGTTATAAAAATAAAAACATAAAAAAGTATAAAAATATATATGAAAGCTTTATCGATAAAGCAATGGAGTCGAGAGAGTACCATCTTTGTAACCGCGTTTCTTATCGGCGCGTTTCTGTTTATCGCAGTAACGACCTATGGCGCGTCAGTGATTGGAAGCACTATCGCTGGTATCGGTACCAGTACGCCGCTTTGGGGCGATTTGGTAATTGATCAGCGAGCAGCACAAGGCCCCCTTAAGGGAGTATTTATCGTAGGCGATGACGCTACCACAACGCCAACCGTCTTTGTATCACAAAAAGGCATCATTGCGTTCGGTTCTTCTACGCCGAGTCCGATCTTCCTTAACCAAGGCGATGTCGTGATTGGCCGCAATGGATCTACGAATGATCTATACGTTTCGGGAGGATTGGGGGTAGGAAATGCTACTACCACCGATAACGATCTTGTAGTTGGTCTTTATCGCTTTTCTGTGTTCGCGAGCGACCGCATTGGCATGCTCGGCACCTCAAGCCCGGCATTTGATACCGCGCTTAACATTGGAACAGACACGGCGGGTACCAACGCGCATCTCTATGTATCGGGGGGACTTGG
>CAYHZD010000080.1:1523-2889 GCA_964361035.1 uncultured Candidatus Saccharibacteria bacterium | reverse complement strand
ATGCCACAACCAAATCTCATTAAACTTCAATGCAGTGTGTGTAAGCGGATCAATTATTGGTCGCGCAAGAATAAAAGGAAAGTTGAGCGCAAAATCGAGCTCAAGAAATTTTGCCGTTGGTGCCGGAAGCACACCATGCATAAAGAGGCGAAAAAGTAGCGCCACGGGGGCATAAGCTTAATATGTCATTGATAAAATTTGGGTCCGTCGGTTAATGGCAAACCACTGGTCTCCAAAACCAGGACTGCAGGTTCGACTCCTGCCGGACCCGCTTGCGGTCTTCAACCCCGCAACTGCGGGGCGAATCCTCGTGCCCCCGCAAAAAAAGGACGGCGTGGAAGCCGTCTCTCTCTACATGAAAAAAACCTCGCGTGGGTTTTTACGCGGATTTCCTTTGTGGTGATTGGCGTGAGCGTCAAAAACGATCATACCTTCTTTTGCCCAGCGCTCCGCGCATTGTTTTTGGGTGGGATGGTCGGAGGAAGAAAATTTTTTTGTTATCACTTCGTAGGCGCGACCCCGCAACATTTTAAGCTGTTCAAAACGCGCAATCTCCCAGAGCGCGCACACGGCCACCGCGCCAATTTTTTTTGGATGCACGCAAGCGAGCGCATCGATGCCGTCCTGACGTATCCCCGCATTGTCGCTCGGAAGCACGTTATACACGAGATGCGGCACGGCTCCGGCGCCGAGAATATGGCCGCACAATTCATCCGGATCCGCAAGTAGTGCGAGCGATCTTCTGCCCCAAAAGGATCGCGGATCTTTCAAGTTTTGTACATGATATTGCATAGGCAAACCGGCATAGGGGACAAGAGGAGCAGGTGTCGGCATGCCGAGAAAATGCGCAAGTAGGGGATCGGAAATTGCCACCTTAGGCATGTTAAAATTACTTAAGCTGCAACTAGCACAGAACAAAGAAAAATACAGGAATATAAAAGAAGTAATTTTCATTGCCGGCCTCCTTTCTTTTTGGTATCATATCCATATGAATTATACCATAAAAATTAACAGATTTGAAGGGCCATTCGAAATTTTGCTTGATTGTATTGAACGCGAAAAGCTTTCTATTAATGAAGTGGCGCTTGCACAAGTGGCTGATGGGTTCTTGCATTATGTCAAAACCGAAGCCGTGGATCATTATGAATTTGCGTCTTTTCTTGTTGTGGCTTCTACACTCATGCTCATTAAGTCGCGATCGCTTTTACCGGGTTTTGAGGTGACGAAAGAGGAAGAGCGGAGCATTCAGGAACTAGAAGAACGACTCGCGATGTATAAGCGCATCCGCGCGGTAGCCCAACAATTGGGGGACCCCGCGCGCGCCCGCGCGGGCGGAGCCCCGCCCCGCGGTTTCCCATCACCGCCC
>CAYHZD010000080.1:0-1513 GCA_964361035.1 uncultured Candidatus Saccharibacteria bacterium | reverse complement strand
TGCGGGTAGAATTATGTAACTAGAACAAGGACTCGCTTTTTTTACGCGCAGCCGGGGTTTCGCCCAATCTTTGGGCTAACGCGCGCGCGCCGGCCGGCTCTTCAGCCGGCCGGCGTTTGCCGAAGAACGACCTGCCTTTGTGCCACCGCAAAAACTTGCCATTGAGGATTTGCGTACCATGCTTGACCGTATTATCGCACGGATTCCGAAAGCCGAAGAACTGCCGCAAACGCAGGTGCAACGCGTGGTGTCCATCGAAGAGAAAATCGCGGCTATTGAGGCGCGCATTCGCGAGGGGATTGAGGTTACGTTTCAGCACATGACCGCCGCCGCTCAAGAGAAAATTGATGTAATTTTAAATTTTCTTGCATTGCTCGAATTATTCAAACAGGGTAAAATAAACCTATGGCAGAAGAACGACCAAATCATCTTCACGAAGAAATAAAAGCGTTGGAGCAGATTTTGCGTGAAAAAAGAAAAGAACTCGAAACGAAAGGGGAACAACGCGAAGATAGGGAATTATTGAAAGAGGCAGTGCAGGAGCGCGTCGCTGAAGCGCAAGAAAAAATTGACGCACCTGGAGCGTCAATTCCACCGACAGTACCTTTAGGGCAAGTTCCCGACCAATCCCTAACGCCTCCCGCAGCTCCATCAGATGACGATCCTCTTGCGGGCCTTGATCATAGAGAGCAGATTGAGGAGCTTGCGACCATTGCCTTTTCCAAAGGCATTGTCGAAGCCGTCAACACCGCTCGCCGCGCCGGCAGCCCGCATCTTTTGGATGAATTCCACGACGCCCTCGTGGATCGGCTGTATGAGTATTTGGTGCAGGAGGGGGTTATTGAGCGTAGCATGTAGTATGTACTTGCTACTTGATACATAATATATAACCACTATGGCAAAAAATCCATTTGAACAAGCACAACTATCGGCGGAAGAAACAAAGCGTCTCTATGAACAAGAAATTGCGGATTTGAAAAAAAATATTAAAAAAACGCGCGAAGGACTTTTGGCACAGCGCCGCAGAAAAGGACTCACGCAAGAAGACCAGAATATTCTTGATGGTCTCGAACGCCAGCTTGCGCAAAAAGAAAGAGAGATGAGGGAACGGGTTGCAGAAGCGGGACGAACGGAGTTTGTTGAGAAGGAAAAAGATGGCAAGAATCAAATAGGCGCTAAAGAGGAAAAGCAAAAAGCATCGCACGTTCGCAAAGCAGAAAAAAAAGCAAAAGCAGCAGAGCGAAGAGTATTGCGAAAAGCGCTTGATAGCGGGAGCGCACAGACAGAACATTGGGAATATTCTGAGCCACCGCAGCCCGCTTCGACGCGCACCGAACCAAGCGAGCAGGAAGAACAAGTCGTAGAGGAAGAACAAGAGAAAGAAAAAAAGCCCCAATATCCATGGGAGGATGAAGAAAAAATACAAGCAAAAATAAAAGAAAATGAAGAGATAGAACAAGAGAGTCCTGAAACAATGGAAGAATTGCAAACAGAAATGGATGCCTTATCAGCT
>CAYHZD010000079.1:0-2914 GCA_964361035.1 uncultured Candidatus Saccharibacteria bacterium | reverse complement strand
GAATTTCGCGCAACACTCGGTCGTCAAAAGCTTGGGGTGAACGTGGCAACCCTGGTGGGGTATGCAACAATTGCACGCCATAAAGATTCTATGCGCTTACTGCTTGAGCAAGCGCTTGCCGAAGGCGCGCACGGTGTTTCTTTTAGTCTTCATCATGCACCCGGGCAGTCAGCCTCCGAAGACTTTCTTCTTGGTGTTGCCGGCCAAGTGCGTGAGCGCGATGGTATTATTTCGTTCCATATGCGCGATGAAGGGGCGGGATTATTGTCATCGGTGGCCGAAGCGATTCGTATCGCGCGTATGTCAGGCGTGCGTATGCATATCGCCCATCTGCGCGCTTTGGGGCGCACCCATTGGCCGGATTTCACCGAAGCGCTTGCGATCATACGGCGCGCGCGCGATGAGGGTGTTGCGATGAGCGCTGACGTCGTTCCGTACGGGCGCACGGATGCATTACTTGTCAATTTTCTTCCCGCGTGGGCGCGAGAAGGAGGCGATAATGGCTTACGAAAATATTTAATCGATATTGCAAAGCGTCAAGAGATAGAAAGAGACCTGCATACCCTCACGCTTCATCCTGATCGCATTCTTTTTGCTTTTCTTGATAAAGAAAAAGAATTGGTAGGCAAAACATTGGCGCAGGCCGCCGATCTGCGCGGTGTTTCTCCCGAGGCAGCACTCCTTGAGATTATTTATGCCAATGATTTTCGTGTGCGTGTGTTTAGTAAAACGATCTCGCAAATCAATGTGCAAGAAGCGTTTCAAGAAGATTTTGTGGTAGTCTCTTCAAATGGAGAAATTGTGGTTTCACCCGAAGAACAATCTTATTATCTGGAGAAAGAATTACCGCATCCCCGTTCTTTCGGCGCGTTGCCACGTTTTTTTGACCGGTTTGTGAAAAAGGATGAAAGCATACCCCGTGATGAAAGCACACCCGGTGACGAAAGCATACCCCGTATGCTTTCGTGGGAGAAGGCGGTACAAAAAGCAACGTCTCTTCCTGCTGCCATCATTGGTCTTACTGATCGCGGTATCATTAAAACCGGCGCGCGCGCCGATTTGGTGCTTTTTGATCCTGAAACCATCAAAGACAATGCCACGTATCTGCATCCTTACCAGTATTCCGACGGCATCAACTATGTATTCGTCAACGGCAAACCCGTCGTCGCCAGAGGAACATTTCACCCCCTCGCCGCCGGCGAAGTGCTTTGATTTTTATTTGTTCGAACGATATTTCTTTCCCAAAAATGCAAGGCGTGGCATAATAACGGTATATGCGCACGCATGGGGCTGATCGTATTCTTTTAGTTACTACATTCCTGCTGGTAGCGGTTGGGCTTTTTATCGTGGCCTCCGCTTCTTCAGGGCTTTCACTGAAAGAATTTGGCACGCCTTATTATTTTTTCATTCATCAGCTGGTTGCCGGCGCTGGCGTGGGGCTCTCGCTCTTGTTTGTCATGCGCATGATTCCGTTTCAGCGTTGGAAACGTGTTGCCCCCTTTCTTTTGATCGGAAGTATTTTTTTAATGGCGCTCCTTTTTATTCCGGGAATCGGCATAGCGCATGGCGGCGCCACGCGCTGGGTTGACGCGAAATTTTTTACGTTTCAGCCCTCCGAAATTTTAAAGTTTACATTTTTGCTCTATTTGGCAAGCTGGCTTGCCGCAAAGAAAAAAGAAATAGGCACCATGCATCTCGGGCTCATGCCATTTTTGGTGATGATGGGCTTTGCCGGTGCGTTTCTCGTGCTAGAGCCGGATGTGGGCACGCTCGGCGTGCTCTCGCTTTCGGCCGCCGCTCTCTTTTTTTTGGGCGGCGGCCGGCTTGCGCATCTCGGCCTTATTATTTTTTTGGGGTTGCTTGTGCTTGGCGCGCTTATTTATACCGAACCCTACCGATTTTCACGATTGGCAGTATTTTTAAATCCTTCACTTGATACGCAAGGAATCGGCTATCAACTGCACCAATCGTTTGTGGCGATCGGCTCCGGCGGACTTGCCGGCAAAGGATTCGGTTTTTCATTTCAAAAACTACATCTCCTGCCCGAGCCGGCAAGCGATTCAGTCTTTGCAATCGTGGCGGAAGAGTCCGGGTTTGTCGGCAGTGTTATTCTCCTTGCTCTCTTTCTCGTTTTTTTCTGGCGTGGTATCATGATTGCGCAGAAAAGTAAGGATCAATTTGCCAAACTTCTTGCTTCGGGCCTCACTCTTTTAGTATTTATGCAAGCGGTGATCAATACCGGCTCGCTTCTGGGGCTTCTGCCGCTTACGGGCATTCCGCTTCCGTTTATCAGTTATGGCGGCACCAGCTTGGCGATGCATTTAGCCCAGGTCGGCATTCTGCTTAATATTTCAAAACACACCCAAAAATTATGAGAATTGTTCTTACCGGATCGAGTACGGGCGGCCACTTTTATCCGCTTATTGCGGTTGCTCAAGCGTTGCGAGAGCACGCGCGCGATGAACGGATCGTCAATCTGGAATTGATCATGATGGGAGAAACTCCGCCGGAGCCGGGGCTTCTGTGGGAGCATGACATCACCTTTCAGCATGTGCCGGCCGGCAAAGTGCGCCGTTATATTTCGCTTAAAAACATCAGCGATACGTTTCGCACGATACGCGGGATTTTTCAAGCAATTCTCCTTTTTACGCTTAAGCCGCCGGATGTGGTATTTGCCAAAGGCGGATATGATACCTTTCCAATTCTGATCGCAAGCCGTCTTTTTCGTGTCCCGGTGATGATTCATGAATCTGATGCCGCGCCGGGTGTGGTGAACAAGTGGGCCGGATCATTTGCCACGCGCGTGGCCGTAGCATTTCCGCAGGCCGCATCATTTTTTGCAAAAGAAAAAACCGCCGTGGTAGGCAACCCCATCCGCAAAAGCGTGCTGGGCGGTATTAAAGAAGAAGCGCTT
>CAYHZD010000078.1:0-2951 GCA_964361035.1 uncultured Candidatus Saccharibacteria bacterium | reverse complement strand
CCGACATTTTATTTTCCCCGCTTCAAAATCACCAAGTAAGCCCCAGTTTTCGAGAAGGATTTTTATATCTTGCTTATGAACCGCCTCTAAATCTTTTTTGGGTAGCATAGTTTTATATTATTGAATCCAACGACCAAAACGCCGAGGGGCGTTGCCGTATATCAATACCTTATCGTTAAATTTCTTAGTCATAGGAATTTTCTCAAATAATACTTCCATCGCTTTTGGTTTTATCATATTAAATCGCATCTCTCTGTAATGTATTGCGCTATCATTTCTCATTTCTAACTCACCGAGATTTATACCGTTGTATCGGAACAAAACCTTCTGCTCTGGCATTTGGCCCTCGGAGATTGCTCGCGAATTGCAAACTTCCAAATTATCGCCAAGCATATCAACGACATCTTTGTTTAGGAAAACATGAAATACCCCGTTTTCTTTTACAGTTAAATAATTCACCTCACCTCCATTGAATAAAGATTTATTCAAAAATGCTTTTAGTCGTGGACGCTCAAGTAATTTCTCTTTTAATTTTACCATCGGAACACGCAATCGCTCTTTTGCGGCTACCTTATTTCTTCGGTATCCAGCGTAAGTTGGAGGGAACGAATTGATACATTCTGCAAGTAAAGCTCCTATGCCATTCATAACAACAAAAGCGTGATCCGATTCAAAACGACCTAATCCATAAAGAAATACCTGCCATTTCTTTATTCCGCCTTTTACAGAATGAGCGTCTCCAGACGGGTCAATAACATCCTTTTTAGCTTGCGGGTCATTTTTGTAATCAGTAGGGAGTCCGATAGATAACGCAAACTCAAGAGCATCGTCATATCCTTTTTGACGCACTGCCCTCGCTCCTTCAGTTGTAAGTGCTCGTTTTCTTCTCATTTTGGTAATTTCCAAATCAATAATTCATGAGATTTTTTTACATAACTTCCGTTATTATCTCTTTTTCTATTCTCTCCAATTCGTGTATCGCCCTGACTGAAAGTGTATTGCCATGATGGGGTAATCATATCAAAACCTTTATACCACTCTCTGATTTTCGAGCAGTCGTTATATGATAAAATAAAACCCCCATTATGCTCCATCAGGAAGTCGCGCAATTTTTCGTGCTTAAAACCGTTGTGATGAATTGGAAAGTTTCTATGAGGATACATACCGACAAAAGTTTTACTGTCACCGTCTAGATAGTAGGGCGGGTCGCAATAGAGGAAATCGTTTTTGTGTTTTGACATTATATCTTCAAACGAAGCACACTCTACTTGCAAATTATCCGCACGAAAATCGCGGACTTTTCCTAGCATTTTTTGGTAACGCTCTTTCTGTAAGTAAACGCTTGAAGGCCAACCCAAAAAATGCGGTCCGTAAGAGGTGTTGTGGCTGTAGTAGTAATATGCGGCGAGATCGAGCTTGTTGAGTTTTTTGGTTCCCTTCCAATGCTTTTTTAAAACTTCTTTTGCCGCATAATATCCTTTATTGTTCGGACTGAACCTCAACAGTTTTTTGTATAGAGCTTTTTGATTCGAGAGTTGTACTTTCCAATAGTTGATAAGAATATCAAAAATGTCATAGCCGATAACTGGTAAGCCCAACTCTTTCGAGATGGCAACTTCTACGGAACCGCCACCAAGAAATGGCGAAACAACAGTTCTCACATTATCCGGTATCCTTTCTATCACTAAACCGACAGCGAGACTTTTGCCGCCAGCATACCGAATAGGTGCCCCCATATATCGCTTATACTTTGTTTTTCCGCTTGGGCTTACTAGTTTATCTAAAAATATACGCTTGCGTTCAGCGATAGATGATTTACTCATTTTTTGAGTAGGGGTGGAAATTGTTTTTTTCATTGTGAGGATAGCTTGATTCATAAATCTAAAACTGCAACAATATCTTGGGATGCTCTGCCATTTTTTTCTCGAAACTTTCATTTGTATAATCGGCTATGGACATAATAGTGTCGCGACCTTCGGCAAGCACGACATTCCAGAGCTTGTCATGGATGCCATTGGCGCGATCGTGCAGAAGCGCGCGCGTCGTCTCCCATGTCTGCCACATTTGCCGCCCGATAACCGCGTGCAGGGTAAACCCGCGGACAATAAGCCGATTGTAATCCTCAAAAATAAAATCGCCGTTTTTGAGACCAAAGAGGACGATATCGCCGCCTCTCCGCGTGCTGAAAAGCGCGTTATTCATCGAAGAATTAAACCCCGCCATTTCAAACGATACATCAGCACCCACGCCGCCGGTGATGCGCAGGATTTCATCCGTGATTGCCGCATCATGCGCGTGCGGCTTTTCTTTTGACCCCGCCGCTACCGGAATAGCATAATCAATCCCCAATCGCTGTGCCATTTCCCGCGCTATGGGATTCGGGTCCGCGCCGATGATGGATGAGGCGCCAAGCCCGCGGATGACGAGTGCGAGCATCATGCCGATGGGGCCGAGTCCGAACACGGCGACGGTCTTGCCCGCGAGATCCACTTTCGACGCGGCGTGCACCGCGTTGCCAAACGGCTCCTGCATGGCGGCGATTTCCGGACGAATCCGCGCGGTATCCGTCACCCAGACGATATGCTCTGGCACTTTGGTATACTCGGCAAATCCTCCGTCATGGGAAATACCGAGGATCTTTTCGTTGGTGCAGACATGGTGCTCGCCGCGCTGGCATTGGTAGCAGGTGTTGCATACCACATGTGATTCGCATGTCGCAAAATCGCCGATTTTGGTTCGTGCGACTTGCGAGCCAATCGCTACGACACTGCCAAAAAATTCATGCCCCAGAATACGGTATGACTTTTTCTCTGCCGCCAAACTGCCGAGGATATGATCGCGAAATGCCTGACGATGCCATATCCCGCGGTCGGACCCGCACACGCCCGCATAGTGCACTTTGATAATAACGGCATGCGCGTCAGCCGGATTATCTTTCTCGTCAATCACCG
>CAYHZD010000077.1:0-3054 GCA_964361035.1 uncultured Candidatus Saccharibacteria bacterium | reverse complement strand
TGGCTCCGCAGGCAGGATTCGAACCTGCAACCAACGCCTTAACAGGGCGCTGCTCTACCGTTGAGCTACTGCGGAATACATTATTCCTCCAACTTTTTTATATTAACATGCTGGCGGATTTTTTCAATCGCTTTGGCTTCGATCTGCCGGATACGCTCTCGGGTGACCCCGAATTCCCTGCCTACTTCTTCAAGCGTATGATTAACCCTGTCCATAAGCCCGAACCGACGCTCCAAAATTTTCTGCTCTCGGGGGAGTAAGTCGTGTAAAATTTCATGCAGCCGATCGCGCAAGAGACCGTGCGCCACTTGATCCTGCGGGCTTTGCACGCGCTCGTCCTCAATAAAATCGCCTAAGCTGGAATCCAGATCATCGCCTTCCTCGCCGATAGGCGCCTCTAACGAAACCGTCTCCTGCGAGATGTTCATAATGTGGTACACCTTCTCTACTTCGATGCCCATTTCGGAAGCAATTTCTTCCGGCAAGGGTTCGCGGCCCAAGTCTTGCGTGAGGCGGCGTTTTGCCTGCTGATAACGGTGCATGGTTTCCACCATGTGCACCGGAATGCGGATGGTGCGCGCCTGATCGGCCAAGGCGCGCGTGATTGCCTGCCTAATCCACCAGGTGGCATAGGTGGAAAATTTATATCCCTTGCGCCAGTCAAATTTTTCCACGGCGCGGAAAAGCCCAATGTTGCCTTCCTGGATCAGGTCAAGAAGCGAGAGATTGCTTTGGCCGGTGTAGCGCTTGGCAATGGAAACCACGAGCCGCAGATTTGCCTGCGTGAGACGATTTTTCGCTTCCTCATCACCCTGCTCGATGCGGCGAGCAAGTTCGCGCTCGTCGGCGGCCGAGAGCAACGGAATCTTGCCGATCTCGCGCAAATACATCTGCACGGAATCCTGCATTTCTTTGCTTGCCTCCGATTGCTTTTTTGTCTTTTCTTCTCCTTGAACCTCAAGTAATTCTTTTGCTTCCAGCACATCGATGCCCCTATCGGTTAATCGACTGTAGAGATCTTCCAAAAATAAAATATCGTCTTCTATATTTGGGAAAAAACGCAAAATTTCACTGTAGGTTACAAAACCGCGGTCACGGCCGCGTTTTAAAAGCAAGAGCACATTTTCTTCGCGCTCCGCGGTTTTTGCCTGCGCGCTCTTCTGCGCAATCGGTTTTATTTTTTGAGGGGCTTGCTTGCCTTTCTTCAATTTTGCCCTGTCAATTCTGTAGGGTTTTGTCTTTTGCTTCTGCGCGCGCATCTGCCGCGGCTGGCGCGGAGTCTGCTTCTTAAGCGCTCTTTTTTTGGAAGCGCGTTTTTTGAGTTGTTTTTTACGTGCCATAGGTTGTTATTTTTTTAGAAAATTCTTCCAGGAGTTTTTGCTTTTCTTCTTGAGCGCCCTTTCGCTCTGCTTCGGCAATTACAAGCCGAAGGCCGGTAAGCTCCTCTTTGAGAATCTCTTGGGAAAGCCCGCGTGTGATCGCATTGTATTCCGCCGTAATTTCTTCATCGTTTTGCGGTGAAAACGACTGCTCGAGTGCACTCATCAGGCGTGAGGCCTGCGCGCGCAGATCATCGGGAAAGTCGGCATATGCCTCGCCCTTGGCAAGGCGATCCGCTAAAACAGCGCCATGAAGCGTATGATAGGCAGAAATTTGTTTTTCTTCAAGGGCCGCGCGCGGGACAAGAGCAGGATACAACAAAAGCATGCCGAGCAATTTTTCTTCTAAAAGCTGGTGGCGCGTTACCCCCTCGCTCCCCCCCTTACCAAGGGGGGGATTAAGAGGGGTTTGTATCGTATCATTTTTTTTCTTTCGCAGAAAATTTTTGAAATCCTCCGCAACGCTCTCTTCCGGTGCGCGTAAGTGATGCGCAATCGTTTGCAGCCAATGCGCGCGCACCATGTGGCTTTCCATACGCGCCAGGAGCGGGAAAAGCTCCTTTGCCGCGCGATTTTTTTTATGAGGTTCAACCTCGTAAGAATTAGTTGGTGAAAACGTTTCCAAAAAGAACGCGATGCTTTCCTTTGCGGATGCAAGCGTATTCTGCCAATGTTCTTGCGAAGAAGCAATCATATCAGCCGGATCTTTGCCGTGCGGCAGAGCGGCAATTTTAACTTCCAGTCCGGCTTCATAGGCAAGCTCGATGCCGCGGCGCGAAGCGGCAAGCCCAGCCGTATCCGGATCAAACGCAAAAATTACCTGCTCGCAGAGGCGCCTGATGTGCTGCAGATGCAGAGGGGTGAGCGCAGTGCCGGACACGGCCACGGCATTGACGGTGCCGGCCTGATGCGCCATAAGCGCGTCCATCTGGCCTTCCACCAGCACACAAACATTTTGCCTACGGATTGCGTGCTTTGCTTTATCAAACGCATAGAGCAGTTTGCTTTTGTCATAAAAGATCGTTTGCGGGGTATTTATGTATTTCCCTACCCCTTCCGGTTCGGTGCCAAAAATTCTTCCCGTAAACCCCACAATGCGTCCAGCCGAATCTGCCAGCGGAAACATAATGCGATTTCTAAATCGGTCATGAGATCCAATCGCCAATCCCACTTTTTCGGCTTCCTGCATCCGGTATCCCTTTCCGGCTAAATAATTGAGGAGCCCATCCCATTGATCCGGCGCAAATCCTACGCGAAAATGTTTTGCGGTTTGGCCGGTGAGGCCGCGGCCTTTGAGATATTCCCCCACTTCCGTATGTTCGCGCAGTTGCGCCTCATAAAAGCGTGTGGCAGCTTCAAGGAGTGCGAGTAGATGCGTGCGCTCGCTGTGAGCTTGCGGCGTTTCGCGCGTAAGCGCCACTCCCGCGCGCTCGGCGAGCACCCGCAGCGCTTCCGGAAATTCCATTCCCTCCATTTCCATCAGAAACGTAAAAATATCCCCTCCTTTTCCGCAGCCGAAACAATGCCATGTCTGGCGGCTGGCAGAGACCATAAAGGACGGCGTGCGTTCATTATGGAAAGGACAGCGCGCCTTGAAATTGATACCTGCTTTCGCCAGCCGCACATACCCTTCAATAAAGGCCACCGCATCAATCCGCGCCTTGATTTCTTCTAC
>CAYHZD010000076.1:0-3085 GCA_964361035.1 uncultured Candidatus Saccharibacteria bacterium | reverse complement strand
CCCGACTATTTCGATCGTTTCGCCGCCACCACCGTGGATGGGCTGTCTGCCGAAAAAAAAACTTATGCAAGTTTTGAGGGACGTATTACGGATGAGCGGAGTGATCCTGATCACCAGGCTCGGCACCGATCCCTGGAGATTGGTGGCAAGATTTTCGGTATATTAAGGGAGAGCGATGCCCCGGCGGTGCCCACAATCCAAATAGGCCAATTGTTCCTATTAATGAAGGCGGCCGAGGCTGAAAGGGGGCTAGAATCCGTTGAGGGGTGAGTAAAAGCGTACGAGGAAAGATTGATAAATCAGATCGAATAAGGTAGTTAGTACTGATAATAATGATTATGTAACGTAACGGATATCGCAGGGTGACCACCCCGCCCGCCCCGACCCCGCTGGCCTGCGCGACGCGATCGTCTACGAAAGGGTGGTCTTAACTGTTTTTTGACGGCAGGCCTCCCCCACCCAGCCGTTGTGGTGGGCGGCATGAAAAAAAGTAAATATTTTTTTTTTGGAGTTTGCAAAACTTTTTTGTGAGGTAGGATATGAGAACCGAGAGTGAAGAGATGGTGATGAAGATGATGAGTGACCCGCGGTACTTTATCCAGCGGGCATTTTGGGTGATCTCGAAGGAGACGAACGAGAAGGTACCGTTTGTTTTCAATTATGTTCAGCAGAAGTATTACAAGGTAAGGACGCAGTGGGACTTGATATTGAAGGCGAGGAAGGAGGGGTTCACGAGTGTGATCTTGGCGATATGGTTATGTGCGTGCATATTTCAGGAGAACACGAGGGCGGTGGTGGTGAGCCATGAAGATGACGCGACGAAGCGATTATTTGCGAAGGTAAAATTTTATTTAGAGACGATGGGGATAGCGGGTCAGAAGTTTGAAGTTGAGTTGGACGATGATTCAAAAAAGCAAATTTCTTTTCCTGGAACGAATTCAAGTTTTTGGATTGGGACGGCGGGGAGTCGGGCGTTTGGGAGGGGGGACGACATCACGCATTTGTTATTGTCGGAGGTGGCACATTACAAGAACCAGGAGTTTCTGACGGGATTATTGGCGGCGTGCACGAAAAATGCGTGGCGGGTGATGGAGACGACGGCGAACGGGATTGGTGAGATTTTTAATCAGTTGTGGGAGCAGGCTGGGGATCCGCAGAGCGGGAGCCTATGGAAAAGACATTTTTTTGGTTGGCATGAAGACCCGTCACACAGCGAGCCGTTGCAAGAAGGCATGCCGTTTTTGTTGACTGTGGGTGAGAAGCGGATGAGGGAGAACATTTTCCGCGAGGCCGGGGTGACGATTTCCGACGCACAGATTTTCTGGTATCGGCAGACCTACAATTCGATGCCCGACAAGACGAAGATGGTGCAGGAATACCCGTGTTTGGTAGGGGGGACGCGGATATCATGCGGTAAAGGAATTGTAAATATAAAAGATGTCAACCCGACAAAATATGGAGCCCTTGCCCTATACGACAACGGTGTAAAAAATATTTATGAAATAAAAACAAAAGACGGTAGGCTGTTGCGTGCGACAGCAAACCATCAAATCCATTCTCACGATCAATTTAAAGAGTTGGGAAGTTTAAAGATTGGGGATTCGATCACCTTGTCGATGCCTGGATTTAAAGATTCCCTCTACATGATTCAGTGGAAAAATTCTCCGCATGTCAATTCCGAAATCACTGTTGATAAAGATTTTGCGCGATTTTTAGGGTACTTCATGGGGGATGGGTCTTTTTACAAAAATACAGTTTCCATAGCCTGCTGTAACGATCAGGACGTCATAGCGAATTGCGCTTGGCTTATCGAAAAAATAATAGGCGTGAAACCAGCGGTTCGCCAAGTCGGGAAAAAAAACGGGAACGCATGGGAAGTGAGGTCAAATTCTATTTTATGGAAGGAAATACTTGAAAATTCAGGCGCGTTGCGGGATGGATATCATGGTGGTTTGATGCGAAAAGTCTGTGTCCCACGATGTATTCTCGAAAGTCCAAAAGATGTCGTAAAGGAGTTTTTAAGCGCGGTTTTTGAGACGGACGGTTTTGTCGCATGCAAATCGCCACGCATGGTTTTATTTTCAAAGTGGGAAGATTTTATTCAAGACGTGCAATTCCTTCTGATGGGGTTTGGGATCACGTCGCATATCCGCGTAGCCGATAAAGTGAACGGTGAGGGGAGGAAATTTGTAGGCAGGGAATTACGGTTAAGAGGTCGCGAAAGCAAACTATTCAATCAAAACATTGGCTTTATATCAGATCGAAAAAAATCAAGATTTTTGAATCATTCAGTGAAACCCTGCCATGAGATGCCGATAATATTTGAGGATGAGATTGTCAGTATAACTCCGTGCGGCTCTGAGAACGTTTACGATATTGAAGTTGAGCCGAGCCATCAGTTTTCAGCGAATGGGATATTGGTACACAACTGCAATGCTCGGGAAGCGTTCATTTCGAGCGGTCGTCATGTGTTCAACATTCAAAAGTTGGACGAGATGTTGGGGAAGACGACGAAGCCTTTGTGGACTGGCGAGCTTTCTGATGATGGAAGGGATATAAAGTTCAAGGACAATCCCGAGGGACGGTTTCAGATTTGGAAGATGCCGCGTTCCGGGCGGAGTTATTTGATTTCCGCCGATGTTGCCAAAGGGGTTTTGGATGGGGCGTGGAGCGTTGCCAGGGTATGGGACCGCAGCAGTTGGGAGCCGGTGGCGTTGTTCCGGGCGCGACTTGACCCCGGCGACTTCGGTGAGCAGATGGCGTTGATGGGATTTTATTTCAACAATGCGTTGCTGGCTCCAGAAAACAATAATCATGGCTGGGCTTGCCTTGAACGCCTAAAAATGATTGGATATAAGCACATTTTAAAAGAAGAAGAATTGTGGCCGGAAGACCGGAACAAACAATTTGGATTTCCCACCAACGAAAAAACGAAAGGTTTGATAATTTCCTCGGTACGAAACGCGATTGACGAAGGCACTTATTTTGAATATTCCGATTTCTGCATCAATGAAATGATGCGGGCCGTGTGGAACGATCAGGGCAAGATGGTGACGCAGAGCGGATGGACGGACTCAATTATCGC
>CAYHZD010000075.1:0-3116 GCA_964361035.1 uncultured Candidatus Saccharibacteria bacterium | reverse complement strand
CGTCGTCAGTTCGTGGTGTGAACTGTTCCCTTAAGTGGGGTAACGAACGCAACCCCTGTCCCATGTTACAAGTGTCATGGGAGACCGCCCAGCACCATTTCTCGCGAAATTCGGTTTTGTCTTTCTGTCGAGGAATACCAAAACAATTCGTTGGAAATGGTGCTGGGAGGAAGCAGGGATGACGCCAGATCAGCATGGCCCTTATGCCCTGGGCTACACACGTGCTACAATGGTGGGGACAAAGAGTTGCCAACCCGTAAGGGGGAGCTAATCTCAAAAACCTCACCCCAGTTCAGATTGGGGGCTGCAACCCGCCCCCATGAAGTCGGAATCGCTAGTAATCGCAGGTCAGCTATACTGCGGTGAATACGTTCCCGAGTTTTGTACTCACTGCCCGTCACGTCAGGGAAGCTGGGAGTAGCCGAAACCCCGATGTATGTCGGAGTAACGCTAAGTCCGGTAACAAAGACGAAGTCGTAACAAGGCACGCGTAGCGGAAGCTGTGCGTGGATTATTTCCTAGTAAGGAATTTTATTCTTTATTAGATCGATCATCTAGGGTCTAGACGTTAGAGTCTGGATTCTAGAGTAATACGTAGACTGTTGCGTAACAAAAACAGTTCGCTCGGTTCGATGCGTAATCGGACCAATCGACGGGTTCTCGAATGCACTTATATTTTAAGCATGTAGCGTTTAGGGTTTAGCGTTTAGAAAGCCGTATTGAAAGAAATGCGGTTTTTTGGTAGCGTAAAAAGAAAGCGCACGTAGTTCAGTGGCAGAACGCTGTCCTGATAAGACAGAGGTTGATGGTTCGATTCCATCCGTGCGCACCATGATTCTTCAAAATTGGTGGTATACGACATTATTAAATACGAAAGTTAATGCACGGCCGCCATTGATGGGCGATATTTCGTGTGATGTGTTAATAATCGGCGCAGGCATGGCGGGCTTGCATGCGGCTCAATATCTGGCAGAAGCCGGGAAAAAAGTGGTCATTCTTGAGCGCAATATTTGCGGCGGCTCTTCCACCGGAAAAAGCGCAGGATTTTTGACGCCCGACAGTGAACTTGAACTCGGGCAACTTATACGCCGTTACGGCGTAGAGGATGCAAAAAAAGTGTGGAGTATCCCCGCGCAAGGCGTTGATCTTATAGTACAAAATATCAACCAACACGGATTGCAATGCGACCTTCTTAAACAAGATAGTGTATTTGTCGGCATTGGTCGAAGCGGAGCAAAAGCGGTGGCGGAAGAAAGGGAGGCAAGAGAACGGATTGGATTTTCTTCAACATACTATACGCCCGAAGAATTAAAACATATTAATGCGGGCAAAGGATATACGGCCGGCGTTCGCTATGGAGGAACGTATGGCATCAATCCCCTTCTTTATGCGCAGGAATTAAAGCAGGTACTCATCCATGCAGGAGTAACAATTTTTGAAAGCACTGAAGTGATGAATATAGACGACCACACCGCGCATACTCATTTGGGATCAGTAACCGCGGATCATATCATCGTGTGCATTGATAAAATGAAGAAGGAGTTCAGTTCTGCTTCGCGTGAAGTATATCATGCACAAACGTTTTTAAGCATCAGCGAACCGTTGAGTCAAAAAGATATTGCCGCTCTTTTTCCCCGTGACGATATCATGTGTTGGGATTCGCGGCTTGTCTATAGTTACTATCGCCTGACGGGCGATCGGCGCCTTCTTTTAGGAGGCGGATCCGCGCTTTCCACCTTCTCTCCCATGGATGTAACGCCGCCGCACATCATCAATCGCGTGATCGTATATTTCAAAACATTTTTTCCCGCTCTCGAGCACCTGGCATTTATTCAGTACTGGCCCGGAAGAGTGGACACCACAAAAGATTTAATTCCTATTGTTGATTTTGATCCTGATATGCCGCATATACAGTATGTGCTGGGATGCGTGGGGCTTCCCTGGGCGGCATTTTGCGGCCACTACGCGGCAAAGCGGCTTTTAGAGCCGGCGTATTGCCATGAATACTGCGAATATGTACCATTAAAGCGCTCCTATCTTATTCCCTATTGGCTTCAGCGCGCAACCGGAAAAATGGTCGCATTTTCATTCAATAATCTTTATAGTAAATACATACAAAAAGATATATGAAAAAAATTATAACCATTATTCCCGCCATTAATGTGCCCGAATGGGAGGAAATCGTGCGTAGAGTGAAATTGATTGAGTCATTCGCGAAAGATGCGAGCATAGATACACTTCATCTTGATGTGACCGACGGCACCTACACGAAAAATAGCTATTGGCATCGCGCGGCTGATTTATTGTCGCTTGAAACGTCTCTGAAGATTGAAGTACATTTAATGATCGGCAGGCCCGATGACAATCCGATTGAAGAGCGCATTGTCGAGTGGCTTCTGCCGCAGAAAATTATGCGGGCGATTTTGCATGTAGAAACAAGTAATGATATGCCGTTTGCGATTACGAAGTGCCATGAGGCAGGCATACAGGTGGGGGCGGCGATAGCGCCCGGCACACCATGGACGCAGTTGGCGCCGTATTTAGAAAGCGTAGAGATGGTGCATGTGTTGGGCGTGCATCCCGGATTATCTGGGCAGGAAATGCAAACAGAAGAAGTATTCGACAAACTCCATCATTTCTTCGCGCATCCGCCTAAAGGCGGCCTGATCGAAGTCGACGGCGGTGTCTCACAAAAAAATGCCGGCGCATTAATAAAAGCCGGCGCCAACATCCTTGTAGCCGGCAGCGCCATTTTTGATGCAGAGGATCCAAGGGAAGCAATTCGTCATTTACGAGGTTGAACCTCGTGAAAAAAACCTCGTGAGAAACAATTTTTTACGTTTTGCGGCCTAGGTAGAAAAGCAAAACAAAATCAATAAAAAATACGGCGGCAGCGATAACATAGAAGAAGTTTTCGTTCATATCTTTTATTTCCGATAAGCAAAAGAAAGCCAGACAAGTACGACCATGGCGAATACCCCGGCGGCAATATAAAATTGAAGTAATGTCATATATTTACTGTAATGTTTTTGAATTGAAAGTCAAGTTGAGGTTGGCTATGATACTATGAATAACGAAACACCCCAATAGGCATAAAACCCTCTCTCATGCTATCA
>CAYHZD010000074.1:0-3161 GCA_964361035.1 uncultured Candidatus Saccharibacteria bacterium | reverse complement strand
GTGCGCGTTACTGCGATATGATGCCATGTATCAGGAGGAGTGAATACGTTTGTCGCACCACAAATAGTGCGCTCACCTGTTCCATTGCCGCCCACGCCAAATGCTATTCTTCCGTTATCGCCAGCTCCACCCGCAATAGATATGCCAAAATCTCTATCCTGATTATATCGATCCCTATCTACAATAATATTTCCGTTTATCCAACCGTTCGTGGCGCCACAGGTAATTGCATTGGAAGTATTGTCGCCATCTGCGGCTCTCATCCAAAATTCAATGGTAAAATCAGCGGCGCCCACATCCGCGGGCGGTCCGGGATCAGAAAAGGGTGAGGTCGTATCGCCTATCTGAATCTTCACTCGATCTCGATCGGGCGCTGCAATACCATGTCCGTAGAAGCGAAGTGAACGGGGAGCGGACGAACCGGCAGAGACAAGCCCTACCGTGTTTATGCCGACTATTTCAGATTCAGAGGTCTGGGTATTGGAGAGCGTTACGTTTCCTCCGCCACCGCTTACATTCGGGATGCCCGTGCTTTTTGCAAAATTAAGATCGTTAGGGTCGCTGCCAGCAATACCGCTCACGGAAAGGGTGATGCCGCTATCAAGCGTTGTTTCCCGGATAATGGTTGGGCTGCACGTGCTAAAACAATCTCCCTGATAGAGCGTATATTTTCTGTTGGTGGTATCAAAGAATACCCCGTATCGCGCATTATTCACTCCTGACTGCGCACGCTCTTTGGCAATACGAATGGTTTGGATCAGTTGCGTGGCGGATTCATTAACCTTGGAAGACGTATAAAATTTTCCGTAGATTAAAGCTCCTGTCGCCGCGAGCGCGGATATAATGACAAAAGCCAAGACCAGCTCGATGAGGGTGAAGCCCGTACGAGGTGGTAGGTGGTAGGTTGTAGGTGGTAGGTTGTAACTTTTTAGCTTTTTAAACATAGATTTAGGTTGTAGGTTGTAGCTTTTTAGGTTATAGATTTATCCGTTTTCTCCAATAAACAATGTTTTTCACTACAACCTACAAGCTACAAGCTACAACCTAAAAAGCTTAATTACTGAATGCTTCCGGTTACTTTAAAGATAGGCGTAATAATGGAGAGCGCGACAAAGGCCACCACCAAGCCGATCGTCAAAAGCAGCATGGGCTCGACGGCGGTAGAGAGCGTTTTGGTGGCGGTATCAAGATTTTCTTCATAAAAATCGGCAAAATAGAGCAGAGATTCTTCAATTTTTCCGGACTCTTCGCCTACCACAATCATGCGGGTGAAGAGGAGAGGAAAAAGCACCGTATGCTCTTTGAGACTCGTTGATAGCACAACTCCCTTTCCCACCCGGCCTGCAATCGCCTCAATAGAGCTTCGATAATACACATTTTCGGTAGTGTCTTTCGTAATCATCATGGCCTCATGGATGGGAACACCGCTTTGAATAAGGGTGCCGAGCGTGCGGGAAAAACGAGCGAGATTAGCACTTTTTACGACGGTTTTTACGATAGGCGTATGAAGTAAAAGCCAATGCGTAATCGGTTTTACAAACGACTGCCGCGAAAGCCAGGCGCCTATGGTCACAAAAAGCAAAAGCCCCGCTACGATTGCCGCCCCATGCTGGGCAGCGTTTTCTCCAAGCCAAATAAGAATGCGCGTACTCAATGGCAACTCCACATTCAACGATTTCAAAAGAGGAATAATCTTGGGAAGCACAAAGAGTAATGTAAATATCCCGAGCCCGGTTGTTGCCGCCACCACTACGACCGGATAGACGGCCGCTCCCTTTACTTTATTGCGAAGAATCCTTTCTTTTTCCAACTGAACCGCAATATATTCAAGGTTCTGGGGAAGCGTGCCTGATGCTTCTCCCACCTTGGTAGTGTTGATAAAAAGCGGCGAAAAAATCTTGGGATGCTCGCCAAACGCTTTCCAAAGCGGTCGGCCCGCACGCACCGAGGAAGTTAAGGCTTTGAGCACGCTTTTCATTTTACCCGTGGAAGATTCCTCGCTGATGGTAAGCGCTTCGGTGATGGTAACGCCTGCTTTGAGCATAAGGGCAAGCGTTTTAGCAAAAAAAGAAAGCTGAACAAGCCCCACGGACCCAAAAGAAAATTCCATCGCAAGAATAGCAGATAATTTATTTTTTACGGGCGTCATATATTTATTCCGTCACCACCCGGAAAAGTTCCTCCAGGGTGGTAATGCCGCTCAATACCTTTTCAATGCCACTTTCCAAAAGCGTGCGCATCCCTTGCTCGCGCGCGACTTTTGTAATTTCATTATGAGAAGCATGAGCTAAAATAAGCTGCTGGATAACCTCGCTGACCTCCATTACTTCAAAAATTCCCATGCGGCCGCGATAGCCGGTATCGCCGCACAGAGCGCATCCTTGCCCATGGTACAGACGCATTGTTGCTTGCGTCTTCTGTGTTTTTTCAAAGAGTTCTTTTAAGACTGGATAATCAACGAGCCGCGCGCGTTCTTCTTCAGTGAGTTCATACGAAACGCGGCAGTCCGTGCAAATTTTGCGCGCAAGGCGCTGGGCAACAACCACTTTGACCGTGGAGGCAACCAAAAACGGCTCTACCCCCATGTCCGTAAAACGAATGGCGGTGGTGGCGGCATCATCGGCGTGAAGGGTGGAAAGCACGAGGTGGCCGGTCATGGCGGAATTGATCGCAATGCCGGCGGTTTCTTTATCGCGAATCTCTCCTACCATGATAATATCAGGGTCTTGGCGCACGATGGCGCGCAATCCTTGCGCGAAGGTAAGATTTGTTTTTGGATCTACTTGAATCTGACTGATTCCTTCGATGTCGTATTCCACCGGATCTTCAATGGAAGCAATGTGCACATCCCTGCGATTGATAATTTTCATGATTGCGTACACCGTGGTCGTTTTGCCGGATCCGGTAGGCCCTGCCACCAACAGCATCCCGCGTGGACTTCTTGCCACCCGCACGATAAGAGCGGTTTCTTGCTCAGAAAGTCCGATATTGGCAAGCGTAAATCCGCGAATGGCGGCGGAAAGAAGGCGCATCACTACATTTTCTCCTTTGCTCACCGGTACTACTGACACGCGCACATCCACATCTTCTTCTTCCACGGTAAATCGAAAACGACCGTCTTGCGCGGCCCGATGCTCGTCGGTACGCATGCGCGCCATGAT
>CAYHZD010000073.1:0-3197 GCA_964361035.1 uncultured Candidatus Saccharibacteria bacterium | reverse complement strand
GCCCGGATCCCGCATTAATCACCATTTCAATGGTATCATGCCGAATCTGCGCGGCTTTCTCTTCCAACTCTTTTATTTTTTCATCGTGAAGATGCATGGATTCCATTATAACTGATTCCATTTATTTTCGGAAATACCAATATCGCTCATGATTCTTTTGATAATTTTTGAACCAATATCACCGGTGTGAGGATTCGGAATAAAAATTTTCATTTTTTCATGAAGCATGTAGTGATGTTTTGCTCCTGAAAAAGGGCCGGAAAGACCGACTCTCCGTAATTTTCGAATAAGTTCCCGGCGATTAAGCGGCTTTGGCATGAATGTTCTGTGACAATCCGAGTCCGGAAATACGCTTGCCGTCTCTTAAGGCAAGAAGAATATGTTCTTCCAGTATCGAAGCGAGTTCCTCGCGGACCTCTCTTCTGCCTTTCCCTTGCGCATAAACGCCTGGCAATTCGTCAATCCAAGCAACCCACTGCGTCACCGAAGTATCATATTCAATATGCGCTTGAGAAAGCGCTTTTTCTATATATTCTACAAGTATAAATTTCATATGCTTTACTCTATCGGATAATGGATCATCATTCAATCATCGGCTGATAATTGTCGTTGAGCTTTACTATATGAGGAATGATAGCACGGATTTCGGTGCCCGCCAATTCGATTTCCAGCATCATGCCCTCCATCGTATCTTGGGAAAAATACTGATCAAATATGAAATTGCCCAAGCTATACGCAATCACTCCGCCGTGGTATTCCTCAATCGGTTGGATGACATGCGGATGGTGGCCGATCACGATTTTAGCACCCGCATCAATAGCCGCATACGCAAGACTGCGCTGGCGTTCGCCTGGCTCTTTTTGATACTCCTCGCCGAAATGAAACGAGACTACCACTATATCATGTATCTTTTTTGCATCTGCCACCGCTTTTTTTACCGATTCCACCGAAGCAATCCCCACTTCGCTAAAGCTTCGCGGGACAAGCGCAATACCGGAATACGCTTCTTCCGCGCGCATCCACTCCGGTCCCACATCGCTGAAGGCGAGATAGCCGAGAGAAATCCCGTTTTTCTCAATCGTGGTTGCTTGGGAGGCCTCTTTTGCATTCCATCCTGCGCCTGTATAAACCATACTCGCCTTGCGCAACCGCCGCATCGTATCTTCAAATGCTTCTCTGCCGTAATCGCCCATGTGGTTATTGGCAAGCGAGACAATATCAAAACCAGTATCTTTTAATCCCGCAACTGCGGAAGGATCCATACGAAATGAGTAAATACTTCCTTTGCGATCTCCTTTGTCAGAAATTGGTCCTTCCAGGTTGGCAAAAGCAATGTCGGCTTTTTCAATCACATCGCGCACGAATGCAAAAGGGAAAGAAAAATTGCCATTTCCCGCCGATATAATTTTTTCCTTCACTCCACGATCAAGCATCACATCGCCGGCAAAAAGAAGAGAAAGGGGCGCATGGGGTATCCTCGTGCCAGAATTTTGATTTTGGCGCTTGGCGAATTGTTGTTCTGGCGATATCGGAATGCCAAATTCAAAATTGTGTTTTACCCACAGACGCAGACGCTCCACATCGCGCTGAATATGATCCGAGCCGAGTGCGACAATCGCGATCGGGCGCGAGACAAATTCACCAACCGGCATATCAAAGATGGCGACCATGGTGCGTTTTGCTTCCGGAATAAAACCGGTTTTGCCTCCCCGGAACAATTCGTTGGTCACAAAGGGATGGATATTGCGCCATTGCGCGTGGCCGCGTTCCATTGTTTTTTTAAGAAGAGAAGAGCGATTCGTCCATAGATATTGCACAAGCCGAAAGAGATCTTCCGGCGTGGATTGATTGCGCGCGCTTAGCCCCGAGGGCTCCGCAAACGTAGTGCTCGCAAGCCCGAGCGATTGCGCTTTCTCATTCATGAGATTAACAAAATGATCAATACCGATCGAACGCGCAAGCGCATGAGCAGCGTCATTGCTGGAAGAGAGCAAAAGCGGCCAGAGCAAATCAGACGTACGGATGCGCTGGCCTGCTTTAAGACCCCCCGCAGCGCCTTCCACCTCTACATCTTCGGGTATAATCACCACATCTTGATATTGATTGACTGCTTCAACCGACACCAACGCCGTCATCAATTTTGAGAGCGACGCAATAGGACGCGCGATATCTGATTCTTTTTCAAAAAAGACAAAATTATTTTCCAAATCAGCCGCAAAGATGCCTTCGGCGGAAAGAGAGGGGATTGCGTTTGGCGCTCCGATCGCGATCGGAGCGGAAATATACGTAAACACATCATGCGACGCATCGGCGAGATAGCCGGATCCATTGGTGACAAATATCGGAACACCAAGAGCAATCCGATCAAAAAGATCGTGCGCATCTTCCTCGCTTAGGCGAATGCATCCTCCGGAAAATCCAGGCGGCACCGGCGCGCCGGTGCTATACGAAGGCCATCCATGAATAAAAAAATTGCCAAAAAATTGAATACTCCACGGCATCCAGACATTGCCGATGGTGGAATAATGATGTTCTTCTTTTGTTTTGACCGCATAGCTGCCGGTGGGTGTCTCCCAAAAGGAACCGGGGGCTCCTTTGGAAAGAATAGGGTACTCCGCAAGCACTTCGCCATTTTCAAAAAGCTTAAGCGTCATTTCGCCCAAATCGGCAAGAATCGCTTTGCCTTTTTCAGGAATAGCAAACGACATCGCCGCCAGCGTGCGTGTCGCGTACGCTATTTGAGAAGGCGGAGTCGGACTATATTCGGAACGTTCAACTTCACTAGTCGGATTAGGAAAGTCGGCCTGCCCGACTGTTCCGGTTGGGAACGGGCGGGACTTCGATGTATCTGATGATATCTGCGTTTCCGGCAATGTGAGTAATGCGCCAGTAAATACATACGGCACCGCCACCAAACTGCCGCCCATCAAAGCTGCCGTCAGACTCCATGCAATATACAAAAAAACTTTCTGTTTCATCATAAAAAAATCTTACTATCTTCCCATCATACCCGAAAAGAAATCATATGAAAAATCAATTGGTTTTTGTATAACTTCATTGCCAAATATTTTTTATATTGCCTTCTGATTCCCCATGACGGACAAAATAGATTTGTTTCATATTCTCCTTTGATCTTTTTATCATACTATGAATAACGAAATGCCTCTCTCCACACACCCCTAATAGCCGCTCTCCAG
>CAYHZD010000072.1:0-3294 GCA_964361035.1 uncultured Candidatus Saccharibacteria bacterium | reverse complement strand
GCTTTGCGATACCTTCATATATGCGCACAACCCCAAGACGTCCCAAGAAGTTATCATACCCGAGGTTGAACGGTTGCAGCCGCAAAGGCTTTTCCGAGAGTGCTCCGGATGATGCCGGCGGCACATGGAGAAGCACTGTTTCAAGAAGCGGCGTCAAGTCCTTTGGATCGTCAGTAAGATTGTGTTTTGCGATGCCGAGACGTCCCGCGGCGTAAACAACGGGGAAGTTCGCCTGTTCATCGTTCGCCCCAAGCTCAAAGAATAAATTTAACACCTGTTCCTCGCATCGCTCCGGGTCTGCCGCCGGTTTGTCGATCTTATTTATAATGACGAGGGGCTTGAGGCCCAGCTCGAGAGACTTTTTCAATACATAACGGGTCTGCGGCATGGGCCCCTCTTGCGCATCTACCACGAGAAGCACCGAGTCGATGGAACGCAACACCCGCTCAACTTCAGATCCGAAATCAGCATGCCCCGGCGTGTCGACGATATTGATTTTAGTCATATCTCGCCCCGAGTCCCTGGGGGGGTAGAAAATCGCCGCGTTTTTCGAATAAATCGTAATACCGCGCTCAAGCTCAAGCACGTTAGAATCCATAGATGCCCCTTCTTGAAAAACCCCTGCCTGACGCAAAAGAGTGTCTGTCAAAGTGGTTTTCCCATGATCCACATGGGCGATTATTGCGATGTTTCGAATTTCCATAAAAAATAGGCCTTCGGGCCCGCGAAATGCTAAGAACAGTATACAATAAAAGAAACTTTTAGTCAATCGCTTGACGATCTTTTCGTCCTGGATACGGCACTCACGCTAAAGCTACTGACACAAATCTTTTATAGGCAAACGATTTCCCAGAGCCCGTCTTTAAATACCGCTCAAAATCTCTTGCTTCTTTTTCTGTAATGTACGTGTAATACATAGCATGCTATTCCGTAGCCTTGGTGAAGGATAGCTGCCGGGCAGGGACTCGAACCCCGATACCATGCTTCAGAGGCATGTGTCCTACCATTAGACGACCCGGCAAAATTTTTAATACATTTCGTCGTGCGTACCCACATCAACGTAAAGCACCGTATTATTTTTCAAAAATAAAAACTTGATTCGGTATTTATGATCTATCGAGTACGCCCAAAGATCCTTATCCTTGCCATGCAACTTGTGAGTGTTAAGACGCGGATCAAATGGGTTTTTCTTAAATAATTGTTCACGCTCCGACGCTCTTTCTTGAAGAATTTTCGGCAACTGATTAATTGAACGCAAAAATTTTTTACTATATTCTACGCTGACGCTTCTGCTGTCGCTCATAAATCTGTATCGCCTCTTTAAGAGACGAGGCTTTAATCGTTTTCCCTGCCCGATATTCTCGCAAACTATCTTCCACTAACTTATCAAGTTCTTTTGCTTTTTTGCCGGTAAGATAATAAGTGGGTACGGCTCGTGCCTGAAGATCACGATATTCTTTAAGCGGCAGTACCACTACGCCATCTCTGGCGGTTGCCCGAGGAATCTTGATCGTCATTTTTGACTGAGAGATAGTAGTAACCATATGTACATATTTATCACGATACGCCTTCAAAATCAAGATACATCTATCCTTTCAAATACCGCCGTGTGGCGATGAGACTGGAGACCACGCCGACAAGCACGCCCACGCCCAAGAGGATCAAGAAAAACTGAAATATATTTGCCATAAAATACTGTGCCACATCAATGCCCCCTAAATACTGGCGCCCCTTGGGGGCAAGCCACAGCAAAAACGGCCAGAAAATAAAAAGAGTGGTTAAACTCGCAATAAGGCCATAGAGCGCCCCGCTTACCAGAAAGGGCGCGCGTACATACCAATTGGAAGCCCCCACCAGGCGCATGATGCCAATTTCTTCGCGCGCGGTAAAGATCGCCATGCGAATCGTATTAAAAGCCACTAAAAATGCGATCCCGGCAAGTAAAAGACTTACGCCCGCTCCCACATTGCGCGAGGTATCTAGAATAAAACTAAGGCGGCTTATTATTTTTTCATTTTGGCGATAATTCACTTTATCAATCATGGAAAAATTTCCCGCTTCCAAAAACCGCGCGATGCTTTCATATTGCGAAGGATGAAAACTGGTAACATTGATTGCGGCTCCCAAAGGATTATCATCCAATTCCTCAAGCGAACGCACAATGAGGGCATTCTGCCGGTGGCGTTCCTGGAACTGTGCGAGAGCCTGATCGCGCGAAATATACTCAAGCTTTTTTACTTCGTCGAGTCTTGCGATCGTGTCGCGCAATTCAAAAATTTCTTGTTCCGGAGCATCCGGCTTTATATAAATGGTAATATCAACTTTTTCCTGAATGCCCTGCAAAATTGCCACGAGGATCGCGTGAGATAAAATAAGACTGCCTACGATAAAAAGAGAAAGCACCATTACTAAAATGGTGGCAAGCGATACCCAGATATTGCGCCAAAATGAAATAAAACTGTGTTTAATGATTCTATAAAACATATTTGCCGCGTTTTTCATCGCGAATAATTTTGCCGTTTTCTAAGGTTACCACGCGCCGACCGATTGCATCAATAATCATTTTATCATGGGTGGCGAGCATCACGGTAGTACCCAGTTCGTTAATCTTGCCAAGCAATTTGATAATATCCCAAGCGTTTTGCGGATCCAAGTTGCCCGTTGGTTCATCAGCAACCACAATATCCGGCCGGTTAACAATGGCGCGTGCAATCCCCACACGCTGTTTTTCGCCGCCGGAGAGCTGATGCGGAAAATGATGCGCTTTGTCTTGAAGGCCCACCAAGCTCAACACCTGCGGCACATCTGCCTCAATTTCTTCGTTGGTTCTCCCCGCTGCCTCCATCGCAAATGCTACATTCTCGTAGGCATTTTTAGAAGCAAGCAAGCGAAAATCCTGAAATACGGTACCGATACGGCGGCGGATAAAAGGCAGCTCATCGCGGCTTAGGGTATGTACATCAAGCGACTCGAGATAGACATGCCCCGCCGATGGCTTTTCTTCGGCAAGCAGCAATTTGATAAGTGTAGACTTTCCCGCGCCTGATTTTCCCACGAGTGAGACAAATTCATTCGGCTCCACGCTGAAAGTGACGCCATCGAGTGCCACGGCATTATTCGGATATTTTTTAAAAACATTGTCGTAGTAGATCATATTTGTTTAAATCCAAATGCCAAAATCAAAATGTCAAATCAATATCAAATGATTCAATGTCAAAATGTTTAGCATTTGAGCTTTATCATTTAAGCATTTATAAAAATATCTAAATCTCCATCCAATATTTCTTCGACCTT
>CAYHZD010000071.1:0-3494 GCA_964361035.1 uncultured Candidatus Saccharibacteria bacterium | reverse complement strand
TTGATGCCAGAGAAAAATTGTTTGTGATGTAGCGCAACAGCGTTTTGACATCGTTTTTGGCGTCATGGGACCCGAGCACGATGATGGCGATGGGGTGGTTTTGTCCGTCAATGTCGAGGTCAAAAATAGCAAACATGCTATCTCCCGCCGAGGAACTCAATCCTATTTTGCCGCCTACCATGTCTGCTGCTCCCGGTATCATGTTGAAGTTCTGAAGATTGCGATATTGCGGCGGATCGTAGGCGGCGCGACTTTCTCTCGCCATACTCATATGCAAAACAAAACTGCGGTTGTAGTAAAGATATTTTGCAAGATGGAATAAATTTTCCGCAGTGGAAATATTGGTGGATAATATGCCGGCGGTATCCGTAAAATGGGAATGCTTCATGCCGATTGCTTGCGCCTTTATATTCATTAAGTCTATAAATTTGCTCTGACCTAAAGGAGTGGCGATAGCGAGCGCCGCCTCGTTGGAAGATTCTAGGAGCAGAAGTGAGAGCAAATCGAGAATGGAGACACGATCGCCTTCTTTAAGGCGCGGGATGCTCGTGGAAGCAATCATGGAAGTATTGACGGTCACTTCTCTTTCTACATTGATGTATTCAACGGCAACAAGAGCGGAGAGAAGTTTGGTAATTGAAGCGATTGAATGCGCCTGACGCGATTTATTTTCCGCAAAGACAAAATTATTTTCTAAATCGGTAGCGAGATACACGACCTCTTCGGGCAGCAGATTTTTATTTTTGTATGAAAGAGCTTCTTGGCTGCCGTTAAATGATCTCTCAAACACCAGCACCGGGGTGCCTACCTTAGCAAGGCGATACATTTCTTCTGCGTCATTCAATGCAATGCGAATACAACCGCCGGAATAGGTAGAGGATGTCGGCGATCCGTCAGGATAACGCGTGGGACCATGGATGAAAAAATTGCCTTGAAACTGCATACTCCACGGCATATACACACGCCCGAAAGATGAAAAATGATTTTCCTCTTTTGAACTTACTTTATAAAGCCCTGCCGGCGTCTCCCACCAAGAACCGTCTCTGCCCTTGGTCTGTATCGGCGCTTCTTTTAAAAGTCTCCCCTGTTCATAAAAACGAATGATCATCGCGGAAAGATCGGCCTCTATAAAGTTTGCTCCTTGAGAAATGAAATTGTCTTTCGTTTTTTTAAAAAAATCAGCGTCTTGCAATGCCGGCCAGCTGCCATAGATGAATTCAGTTTTCTGAAGTTCGCCGTTTTGAAGCACTACATGAGTGGTGTCGGTTTGCGCAGAGAAAGAAATTAAGACGCCGACAGCGAGTATTAAAAGAGCCAACAGCGTATAAGAAATTGCCGGAGGAACATGCCGGTGGAGAACATGAACATGCATCAAATCATCTCTTTTTTCTTGAGATTCTTCAAACTCATATTCCCGCTTATCGGTCGTCATATAGACAAAGAATATCGCAAACTATCAAGTCTTGCAAAAATTGCTCCCCAATGCTAACCATAGCTCACCCTATGCCTTTACCCAAGAACCGCTTTGTTTTGAGGGCCATCATTCTTACATGTCTTGGTTTTCTTGCCTCGCATCTCGTGTGGACAACAACAAAAGCAGAAAGTCAAGAAACTCTTGTGCCTGAACCAGCGGCCCTTACCATCACCGACGACGAAATAAATGGTTTTCTGTTTCGCATCAGCGAAGGTATTCGCAGTAAGGTTATGACGCTCAAAAGCGAGCCCGTAGAACGCCTTCCCCTTCCTTTCTTATTCGAGGTTTCGGTGGGCGATATGAAGGATACCTGGGGAGAGACGCGTCCAGACGGCCGCGTCCACACCGGCACTGATATCATTGTTCCTTTGGGCGAGCTTATAGTTTCGCCAACGGACGCGGTGGTGACAAAAATTGGATATGATAACCGCGGAGGAAACTTTGTGGTTACGGCAAATCCGGGCGGCGAACAGTTTTACTTTGCACACCTAGATCGCGTGGCAGAACATCTCTCTGTCGGCGATACATTAAAACCCGGAGATCCTATTGGTTATGTGGGCAATACCGGCAATGCCCGCGGCAAATCGCCGCATCTGCATTTAGGAATTTATTATAAAGGCCTTGACATCAATCCCTTTCCACGCCTGGTGCGTGAATTTTCTTTTGAAGAAAGAACGGCCGCCTTAGAACAGATTTTGGCCACCGAAAAAATAATGTTTGGCGCCAATAACGACGGCATTCGTTTCCTACAGCGATTTTTAATAGGGAAGGATATTGGCTTAAGCAGCGAAGCATTAGCGAGAGCTGGCGCCACCGGCTACTTTGGATTACTTACTAAAAATGCTCTGGCCGAATATCAACATGCCGCAGGCATTAGACCCGCTTCCGGCTATTTTGGCCCCATCACGCGCGCATCGATGAGGATGCTGGGAATTCATTGATCTTTAAGTTGCAATTAAAATTTTCTTTCAGTATACTCCTTTTATATGAATACAAACTATCTTATTCCCCTCTCGATTATTATCGCCGGCGGGTTGATCGCCGGAGCAGTTTTTTACTCTCGCCCCGGCGGCCTACCGGGAAGCGTTCCTTCCGATGACGTTAAAGCCGGAGTGGCACAGGCGCTGCGCGGCGGCGGCAATATGCGTGCGGTAGATGCCAGCGATCATATTCGTGGCAATCCCGATGCGGCCGTAAAAATAGTAGAATACTCTGACCTCGAATGCCCATTTTGCAAACGATTCCATAGCACGATGCAACAAGTAGTGGAAGAATACGGCAAAGATGGGCGCGTGGCATGGGTCTATCGCCATTTCCCGCTTGACGCGCTCCATTCAAAAGCGCGCAAAGAAGCGGAAGCCACCGAATGTGCGAACGAATTGGGAGGGAACACGGCATTTTGGACATACATCGATAAATTAATCGCCATAACACCCTCCAATAATCAGCTCGATCCTAATCAATTGCCCGTGATTGCCGGCGATATCGGATTGAATCGCGAGGCGTTCCAGACCTGTTTGGATGCCGGCAAGTTTGCCGATCGTGTCTCTGCCGATCTTTCTGACGCGCAAGCAGCTGGTGGATCCGGCACGCCCTACAGCATTGCCATTGCGAAGAACGGCGAGAAATTCCCCATCAACGGCGCGCAGCCGTATGAAGAAGTAAAAAGAATCATTGAGCTGGCTCTGCAAGCCAAATAGTTGACAAACATTATTCCCTTGTTACACTGCTACTGAACGATAAGAGAACCCAGAAAGGTCGCTTTAGTGGGTTTAATGATACGCTTTGATACTATGGACGAAGAAAAAAAGGAAGACGAAGAAAAGAAAGAGATGTCTTCTGAAGAAGGAAATGAATCTTCTGAAGAAGGATCTAACGACGAATAAAATCAAAAACCCCTCCGACCGCGGTCGGAGGGGTTTTTGATTATTGTAATAATTTTGCCCGCTTTTCGTTGCGTTTGCGGCTGGCGGGAGTCGAACCCACGTTTCCACTTTGGAAGAGTGGCATAATAGCCGTT
>CAYHZD010000070.1:0-3494 GCA_964361035.1 uncultured Candidatus Saccharibacteria bacterium | reverse complement strand
GCTCCTATGAGCGGCTTTTCGGGGTGCGTGGGGAAAGGCATTTCGTTATTCAAAGCTCCCGATTTTTATTATATATCATTATTACTAAATGGTCAATAGTGGCATTGAAAAGAAATTGTTATAAGATTTTATTATGCCAAAAATCGGGAAAATTTATGTGGATCGGGATTTGTGCATTGGAGCAGCATCATGTGTGGCCATCGCGCCCGCTGTGTTTCAATTGGATGAAGAAAATAAAGCTTATGTGGCGGATGAAAAGGGCGCTGACGACGAAACCATTTTGCTTGCCGCAAAATCCTGCCCTACGAAAGCCATCATCGTATTTGATACGGAAGGAAATCAGATTTATCCCTGAGGTACCATATCTCTACACTATGCAAAAAGGTTTTACGATGTTTGAGCTGACCATCACCATAAGTATCATGGTGATGGTCGCTGCTCTCGTGCTTGTTAATTTTCCCCAATATAATCGGAGAGTGGCGATGGGGCGGGCAGCTCAAGAAATTTCGCTGACCTTGCGCAAGGCACAGGCTCGAGCGCTTGCCGTGCAAAAATTTGTAGCCACGGGGCAATTCCCACAAGGATACGGTGTTTTTTTTACGAGAGCATCTGATAAAGAATATATTCTTTTTGCCGATTTAGATGAGAACAATCTCTACACCGCAGGTGAGGCGGTAGAAACTATTGCTTTGCCCACGCCTCTCCTTATCTCCAATCTTTTGGCGAAAGAAAAAACGGCCTCGCCGGGCACTAGTCTTCATGAGTTGCATATCGTGTTTTATCGGCCTGACCCAGTGATCGTAATGAGCGGAAGATCGACTCCCACGAGTCCGCCGGCCGATCTCCTTGCCGGCGACGTGGAGATTGTCCTTAGCACCCCCGAGGCTTCGTTCGGCACGCGCAAGGTCGTGGCCTGGACCACTGGCCAGGTCTCGGTGGAGGAATAATCACTTTATTATTTATGAAGAAAGGTTTTAGTTTAATAGAAACATTGGTGGCGGTGACGGTATTGGTGGGCGCCATCACCGGCCCGCTTACGCTGGCAAGTCAAGGCATTAAGGCAGCTTCGCTTTTTAAGAATCAATTAATCGCGTCCAATCTCGCCCAAGAAGGCATGGAGCTTGGGCGTTCCCGCAGGGATTCGAATGTGTTGCGCGCAGAATCCTGGCTTACGAATCTGGAAACGGTATGCTTAACGGCTTGTTCTGTGAGATATGACCCGCGCGACAATAGCGCCGCGCAGGTTGTTTTTATCTCATGCCCATCGGGTGAATGCCCGAAATTTTATATAACACCCGAAGGATTTTACGTACAAAAAAGCAATCCTGACGTGGGAGATCAAGAAACAATTTTTACCCGCACGATACAGATTACAAACGTTAATGTTCGTGAAGTGAAAATAACGAGCAGGGTTACCTGGCAGGAGCGTTTTTCTCAACAATCAATCGTGTTGGAAGAGAACTTGCTTAACTGGCCGTAAAGGGTTATACTATAGTTCTTATGATAAACGATAAGCCATACATCAGCGCCGAGGGACTTAATCGCTTGAAAGAAAAATTGGAACAATTGAAAAAAAAGCGGATGGAAATCGCCGCGGGCCTTGAGTACGCGAAAAGTTTGGGCGATCTTTCTGAAAATGTAGAATATCAGCAGAAAAAAGAAGAACAAATGGAAAATGAGGCGACCATTGCGGAATTGGAGGATTTTCTCTCTCGCGCCATTATCATCAAAAAACAGCATGGCAAAAAGGGAGTGGTGGAATTTGGATCCGCCGTAACGGTAACAGCGAATACGTCAGAAAAAATATTTATCATCGTGGGCAACGAAGAAGCAAATCCGCAGGGCGGAAAGATTTCCCATGAATCGCCATTCGGAAAAGTTTTGCTGGGCAAAAAAGTTGGTGAAAAGGCGATCGTGAAAACGCCGAAAGGGGAACAAGAGTGGCTCATTACTCGCATTTTATAAACTTTCATCACCATGAGCGCGCTTGAAGAAATACGGGCAACGCGCATTCGTAAAAGAGAAGAGGAAGGCGCGGGCGATGCGTACCCCTCTACGGTTTCCCGCACCCACACCCTCAAAGAGTTGGAAGCAAAATTTTCGGCATTGCATACCAAGAAAACATCCGTAAAAGCGGTAGGCCGTGTGCGCGGACTGCGCAGTCACGGCGGGTCTCTTTTTTTTGATCTCGACGACGGCACCGGCACCATGCAGGCCTATATTCAGCGGCATGTGGTAGGGGATGAATCATTTCATCTTTTTGAGAACATGGTGGATACGGGCGATTTCGTGGAAGTCCAGGGGGTACCATTTTTCACCAAGAAACGAGAACGCACCCTTTCTCTCTCGTTGTGGCGGATACTTGCTAAAAGCATCCGGCCTTTGCCGGAAAAATGGCATGGCCTCACGGATGTGGAAGAGCGGTTTCGCAATCGCGCGCTTGATGTGCTGATGAACAGCGAAGTACGCGCGCGGTTTGAAACGCGCAGCCGCCTTTTGAAGAGTCTGCGCACATTTTTTGAAAAAGAAGGATTTCAGGAGGTTGAAACACCCCTTTTGCATCCGATCCCCGGCGGCGCTCTTGCGCGGCCGTTTGTGACACACCATAACGCGCTTAATACGGATTTTTATTTGCGCATAGCGCCGGAGCTCTATCTGAAACGTTTGTTGGTAGGAGGGTTGCCTAAAGTATTTGAAATGGGGCGGTGTTTTCGTAATGAAGGAATCGATGTCACGCACAACCCAGAATTTACTATGTTAGAAGCATACGCGGCTTATGATGACGCGTTTGGTTTTATGAAATTAGTTGAACGGCTTTTTGAAAAAGTGACTAAAGAAATTACCGGGAAAAATACGGTTGTCTTCAATGGGCAAGACATCGTATTGAAAAACGGTTTTCGGCGGATGAAATTCGAAGAGGCGCTTGCACGCTACGCGCTTCTGCCAAATTTTTTTGATCAGCCAAAAAAAGCGCTGATGGTGGCTACCAAGCAGATGGGCGTTGTGGTTGAAGAACGCGCAAGCCAAGGCAAAATCGGCGATGAGATTTTTCGTAAAGTGGTGCGGCCCCATTTAATACAACCCACCTTTATTACGCATCAGCCACTCGATATTTCTCCTTTGGCGAAAGAATCACACGAATTTTTCGGGCGTGCGGAACGCTTCCAGCTTGTCGTGGGTGGGATTGAATTAGTAAACGGCTATTCAGAGCTTAATGATCCGCTGGAACAGCGCGAACGATTTGAAGCGCAAGAAAAGATGCGCGCGAGCGGCGAAGAGGAGGTGACCCGGCTTGATGAAAATTATCTTGAAGCCTTAGAATACGGCATGCCGCCTGCCGCCGGTCTTGGCATCGGCGTAGATCGTCTTGTCCAACTTCTTACCGACACTCATAATATCAAAGAAGTCATTTTGTTCCCTACCCTCCGCCCACGATAAAAATCAATAGACTTGCCCCTAAATAGTATCTATGAGAAGATGCATCCATTAGCAAT
>CAYHZD010000069.1:0-3499 GCA_964361035.1 uncultured Candidatus Saccharibacteria bacterium | reverse complement strand
TACAAATTCGTGCCCTTTCGAAGAATCCCCACATTATCATTGCGACGCCGGGGCGGCTGATAGATCACCTAAATCAAAAAAATATTCTGCTTAATAGTATTCGCGTTGTCGTTATCGATGAGGCCGATCGGATGCTCGATATGGGGTTTCTCCCCCAGATTAAGAAAATTTTTCAAGTCCTGCCGAAGGATCGTCAGACCATGCTTTTTTCTGCCACCATGCCCTCTGAAATCGTGACAATAGCAGCCCTTTACATGAGGCTTCCGGTTCGAGTGGAAGTCGCTCCGGCGGGTACAACAGTTGAACAAGTAACGCAAGAGCTTTTTATTGTTCAGAAAGATAGAAAAATAAGACTGCTTGGAGCCTTACTTGAAAAACATCAGGGCTCCACCCTCGTTTTTATGAGAACAAAGTATGGTGCGAAGAGGATTGTGCAAAAAATCAGAAGTCTTGGTATTACTGCTGCCGAACTTCATTCGAATCGGTCGCTTGGCCAGCGCCGAGAAGCGCTTGATGGATTCAAATCGGGTAAGTACCGGGTGCTGGTTGCAACAGACATCGCCTCGCGGGGGATTGATGTTATAGGGATCGAATTTGTTCTCAATTATGATTTGCCGTCAACTTCGGACGACTATGTGCACCGGATTGGGCGTACGGCGCGCGCCGGAGCCGGAGGACATGCCATCAGCTTCGTTATGCCCGGTCAAGAAAAAGAGGTTCGAGCAATTGAACGTCTTATTCGTAAAATCCTTCCCGTGTCAAAACTTCCCGAACTTCCCCATCTTTCTGTATCAGATTCTATCAAGTCATCGTGCCAGAGGCCTTACTTTAGAGAATGTGCATATCCTCGTATAAAAAAGCCGCGTTAAATATTAAACACTCTATTAAACATCAGGTGTTTGATATTCTTGCTTGATCTAAGGATTGTGTTATAGATAGATCATGCAACATGCCGCAACTATTTTGGTTATTTTTGGGGCAACGGGCGATTTGGTGACCAAGAAAATCGTGCCATCATTGTACCACCTCGCGAGGAAAGACAAGCTGCCAAAGCTTTTCAAGGTGGTCGGTTTTTCCCGCAAAAAATTGTCGGATGAAGCATTCGGCAAACTCATTTCGGATATACTGGCGAAACACGACGACACTGATGCAGAAATGCGCGCGGATTTTTGCAAGCAGTTTTCTTATCGAGGCGGTCAATTCGAGAATAAACAAGATTACGCTGGATTGGCGGAGGCCTTAAAGGAAATTGATGACGAGTGGGGGGTATGTTCCAATAAACTTTTTTATTTGGCGGCGTCGCCTCAATGGTATGAAGTTATCTTTCGAAATCTTGCCGCATCGGGTCTCGATAAACCGTGCAGTAATGAAGAGGGTTGGTCGAGAATATTGGTAGAAAAACCTTTTGGCAAAAATCTTGCCACCGCTCAAAAACTTGAAAAGCTTCTTGCGCGTCTTTTCAAGGAAGTTCAAATTTATCGCATTGATCATTATCTTGCCAAAGAGATGATTCAAAATATTTTGGCATTCCGTTTTTCTAATAATCTTTTTGAGAGTATATGGAATACTCACGCAATAGAACGAGTGGATATTAAACTTTGGGAGCGTATGGGTGTTGAGGAGCGCGGCGGCTTCTACGACGGACTGGGGGCGCTTCGCGATGTTGGGCAGAACCATCTTTTGCAGATTGTTGCTTTGCTTGCCATGGGTAACCCACCTAATTTTTCAGCAGATGCCATACGCGAAAAAAGAGGAGAAATATTAAAAAGCTTGATTCCGCCTTCCGCCGAAGAAATCAAAAAATTGAGCTATCGGGCGCAGTATGACGGATATCGCGCCATCAAGGGGGTTGCGTTTGATTCCGCGACGGAAACCTATTTTAAAACGCGTGCTTTCTTAGCCGATCAGCGATGGGCCGGCGTCCCATTCATTTTGGAAAGCGGCAAGAGACTTGAAAGTCAAGTCAAGGAGGCCATCATCACGTTCCGGCATCCCACGCCTTGTCTTTGCCCCGAAGGCACGAGCACGCATTACAAAAATAAACTTATCATCACGCTTGAGCCGGAGGAAAAAATAACGCTCGTGTTTTGGTCAAAGAAACCCGGGCTTGAGTTTCAACTTCAAGAAAGGGATTTTTCTTTTTTGATGCGTGATCACGGACAGAAAATGCAATACACCGAGGAATATGAAAAATTACTCTATGATTGCATCGCGGGTGATCAGACTCTTTTTGTCACTTCCGGCGAAGTTGAAGCGATGTGGAAATACACCGACCCGATTATTAAAAGGTGGCAAAAGAATAGCGTTCTCCTTAAAACATATAAGCCCGGAACCGCGCAGCCGATTGTCGAATCACAATGGATTGACGAGGCGCCATCTCAAACGAAAGCAATGATGAAAAAAGAAATCGCGATAGTGGGTTTGGGCAAAATGGGGGGGAATGTGGCGCGTCGGCTTATGGAAAGGGGGTGGCGTGTCCGCGGCTTCAATAAGGAGCCGGAAGCGACAGAACATTTAGTAAAGGAAGGTCTTGAGGGCGCTTCTTCCCTTAAAGAACTGATCGAAAAACTTCCCGCGCCGCGTATTGTTTGGCTGATGGTGCCCTCCTTCGCTAAAGCTTCCGAGGGCAAGCCCGCCTTTTCGCCTGTTGATGAAGTCATCAATGGGCTTATGCCGTATTTGCAAAGTGGGGACATCATTATTGATGGCGGCAATTCTTTCTATAAAGATTCGGTTGAAAGGTTTAAAAAATTACGGAAGAAAAAAATTCATTTTATTGATGTCGGCGTCTCGGGTGGTCCCGAAGGCGCGCGGCGCGGGGCATCCTTAATGATCGGGGGAGAGCGTCAGGTTTTTGAAAATCTTGCGCTCTTATTTTCGGATGTGGCGAAAGAAAATAGTTTTCAATTTTTTGAAGGACCCGGCGCCGGACATTTTGTGAAAATGATCCACAACGGCATTGAGTACGGCATGATGCAAGCGATTGCCGAAGGATTTACTGTTTTGAAAGAAACGAGATACAAGCTTGATCTTGCGCGCGTTGCTGATGTGTACAATCACGGGAGCGTCATTGAGTCCCGTTTGATCGGATGGTTACAACATGCGATCCAATTGCATGGTCAGAATCTGCGCGATGTTTCCGGCTCCGTGGGGCACACCGGCGAGGGAGCATGGACCGTAAAAACCGCTCAAGAAATGAATATGAAAACGAAAGTCATAGAAGAGGCTTTGAAATTTAGAATTAACTCTGCTAAAAATCAGAGCTACACGGGCAAAATTCTCTCGGCTCTTCGCGAGCAATTCGGAGGGCACCGCTCTAAATAAAACCCCGCGGGATTGACCGCGTGGGCTACTTGCCGATTTGTTTGCTCGTTTTAGCAAGATATCATATAATAAAAATAAATTTTAAGGTCGTATTAACAACGAAGTTTGGTAACACTAAACAAACAATTTTATGTTTACGATGGATATCTTTGCATGGGGGGCGGTGATTGTAGGA
>CAYHZD010000068.1:0-3508 GCA_964361035.1 uncultured Candidatus Saccharibacteria bacterium | reverse complement strand
TTTGGATTGGATATTTCCGATCGATCTTTTAAGTATGCGGAATTAAAAAAAGCGTATGGCATTGTGGATGTAAAAGTGTTTGGCAAAGGATTATTTCCCGAAGGCGCTATTGTCGGCGGTGAGATCAAAGATATTGATGCTGCCGCGCGCGCGCTTGCCGAGACCATCCGTGCCGCCCATCTTTCCACCAACAAGATTATTATGGCTCTTCCGGAGGAAAAAGGATTTTTGCGGAAAATTGATATTCCGGCAGACACACCCGAAGAACAAACGCGATCTTTTCTCGAACTGCACTTAGAAGAGCATATTCCGCTTGCCGCCGAGGACATTCTTTTTGATTATGAACATATGGCTCCCCGCACGGTGATTGTCACGGCGTTCCCGCGCACTGTGGTGGAGCGATATATTGAGCTTGCGCAAAAGGCAGGTTTTGAACCCATTATTTTTGAAACCGAGATGCATGCGCTGGCGCGTGTGGCAATCCCGCATAAAAAAGAGGAACATACCGTCATGGCCATTGATATCGGGGAGATGCGCGCGGGGATTGTCATTGCCGAAAAAGGCGTGGTCGCGTTCACGTCCACTAAGTTACTTGGCGGAGATACCATGATAGAGGCGATCAAGCAAGCAACTGCATCTTCTAAGGAAGAAGCAACGCGCCTTTTTTTTGAAGAGGGACTTAATCCGGAAAAAAAGGAGGTGTTAGGAGCGCTGCTTCCGATTGTCTCGACTCTGCGCGGCGAAATCCTCCAACACATCGACTTCTGGCAGACGCATTATCAAAGTAAACCCGATCACATTTATTTGACTGGCGGTGCTGCGCATCTAGAAGGGCTGCCGGAATATCTTTCGTACGAATTGGGTATTCCTGTTGCGCGGGCTGCTGCGGCCCTCAATCTTTTTGATCTGCAAAAAAGCATTCCTATTATTAATCGCCATGACGCCCTGCTCTGGGCAATTGCCTTGGGGCTTGCGGTGCGCGCATTATCATATGATTAATCTTCTTTCCTCAACATTTCAGAAAACGCAACAACATCGCAAGCGTGATCATATGTTTGTCGCTTTTGAGTTATTTTTTGCGGTAATTGTGACGATGGGTGTGCTCTTTTTAGTTCCTTCATTTATTACGCTTCATTTTTTGACAAACGATCTTACGCATGCGCGCGACATTGAGGAGCGATCACCCGTAAAACAAGCGCTTGATGGGCGTACCGAAATGCTTCGTCGCATTGAAACCTCGGCGCGCGATGTGCTTTCGCATCCACCGGCAATCCCGTTGTCGGAAGACGCGATTGCCGACGTTATCAATCATATTCCCGCCGGCGTTTCTTTTGATGCCATCCATTTCGCAGAAGGTCGCCTTGAGCTGGAAGGAACCTATCAGCATCGTTCCAATTTTCTCACCTTTGTTGCCAATCTTGAAACAAGCGCCATATTTCCACATCTCTCCTCCCCACTTACCAACGTGCTTCAGGAGCGCGATTCTCCTTTTCGCCTTATTCTTTCTTTATGAATATAAAATTAATCGGTATTGTGTTTTTCAATATTATACTGATCGGTGCGTTCGGCTGGTTTTATTACTATGTGGTGATTGCACAAGAGGCACAAGCTGCAATGGTATATCGCGAGCTTGTGATATTAGAAGAGAATCGCCGGCTTTTAAAAGAGCGAGAAACATCACACGCTTTGTGGCAACAGTTTGAACAGCCAATGCATAATTTCTTTTTCCGGGCAGAACATCTGGTGGCATGGCTCGAATTTCTTGAAGAAGTAGCGCGTCATAAGAATCTTTCTTTTGAGGTTACTTCTTTTGATGAAACGGAACATCTTCTTCAGGTAAATCTGAAAGGCGGCCTCGCCGATACTCTTGCGTTTTTCCGTGCAGCGCAAGTGGGACCCTATGGTATTGCCGTGCACAAGGGCGTGATACGCACAGGACAGCAACATGATATTATTACCCAAGTTACGTTTCTTTTTTATGTGGAACAATCGTAACATGCTTCGATGGTGGCGTATTACCCTTTTTGTTTTTGGTATTATGCTGGCGGGATTTATCTTGTTTGCGTCCTTGACGTATCAGCGAGTGACTTCACCAGAACGGCCTGACGTAGGGGAGATCATATTGCAACAAAAGAAAATTACGCCAGAGCGCCTGCGAAGCGATATTGAGGCTTTTTTTTCCGCCCGCAATGAACGAGCAGCAACAATGAACGATTTGTATCGTGTCACGAGTCCTTTTGGGACTATTGACGAAAAAGTTGAACAATGATATAATCATATTATGACATGGCAAAGGTCGTTATTGCCTGACTAACAAAGACCATATGGATAAATGTCCGATGTGCGGCAGCGAACTTGTTGACAAAAAATGCCCTATCTGTGATACCGGAGACGACATGTCTTCCGACGATAAGGAGAGCACGAAGGAAGACGGGGGCATGGGTATGCCCTCGCAAGACGAGCCCGCACAGTAATAAAGAGAAATCAAAAACCCCTCCGACCGCGGTCGGAGGGGTTTTTGATTGCTTGTTTTTGGCGGCTATTTTGCTATTCTTTGATAAAGAAAATGTAACACCATTTTTAAATCCCCGGGAGGAAATGTCATGAAAGACGAAGAAGCCCGTGAAAAAGAATTTATCGCAAAATGGCGCGATCTCTTTGAGCAGGATTGCAAGCCCGGTCAAGGACAGCAGGGAAAATTTTCCCGTACGATCACCGATACGGAAGTAGGCACCATTGGCAAGCATCTTTACGAATGGTTCAACGAGGTTCAGCTTGTATTGAATGTCGAAGAGCTCGCCCGCGTTATGATGCAGACGAAAACACAATCGTTTCAAGAATGGGCGAAAAAAATCGTCAAAAAATTGCAAAAGTAGTAAAAAGTGGAACATTCCACTTTTTTATTTTTGTTCTTTAAAAAAAGAAAGCCAGTTGTTGGGGACAACTGGCAAACCCATTACCTGACGGCTCCTCGCGTCGGAGATCAGGCCGCTTGCGCGAGCTCGAACTCGTAGATGACCACACGACTGGCGTCCGCGAAGTCTCGGAGAAGAAGGAAGCGCGCGTCGCGCTCCATCGCCATCCAGGCCTTCTTCCAGTCGCCCGACCCGTACTTCTTCTTGCCGAACTCGGTCATCTCCGATCCGTCGAACGACAGGCAGGCCATCTCGTTGCCCTCTCCGTCGATGACGAAGCAGACGTGAAGGCCGTGCCGTTTCTGGACGAAGGTGATCGCCTCCGGCAACTTCTCCTTCGAAGCAACGTTGCGCTTGAAGAAGAAGACCTTCTCCGTCTGGGAAGGAGCGATGGTGATCCGCGCGCCCTCCACACGGCTCTCGTCGGTGAAGACGACATGGCGACGACCTGAAATCCACGGGAACCGCTTCTTCATCTCGTCGAGCGCCAGCGTTTCGCCCTCGGGGAACATCCGCTTCTTGTACTCGCTCACGGCGCTGATGTAGGTGATCTTCTCCAAGTCTTCCTCGGGAATCATCATCAGCTCTTGGAG
>CAYHZD010000067.1:0-3735 GCA_964361035.1 uncultured Candidatus Saccharibacteria bacterium | reverse complement strand
GAAAACGACCGTCTTGCGCGGCCCGATGCTCGTCGGTACGCATGCGCGCCATGATCTTCACACGCGTTACCAAGTAATCAGCGAGGTCCAGAGGAAATTCAATGACATCGTGCATGACGCCGTCAATGCGGAATCGGACCAGCACATTCATCCGATGGGGTTCAATATGGATGTCGGAGGATTTATTTAAGAATGCATACCGTAAGAGCGTATCAATGATTTGCACGCGCAATTCGTCCCGTTCATCTTTTCCGATTGACGGAGCGCTTATCTTTGCTAAAAGCCCTTTTATCTCGTCTTGCAGACTGGTCTGAAATCGGGCGAGCACATCGCGAAAGTCTGATTCCGTCATCAAATAGGGCTTGACCGACTCGCCGGTGCGTTTTTCAAGCGCATGAATCGTATCCAAATCAGAAGGATCAAGCATGCCTACGTGAATGCCGTCTTTATCTTTTCTAAACGCAACGAGCCGTTTTGAGCGCATCACCAGCTCCGGGATAAGATGAAACACGTCTTCTGCAATTTCCTCCTCGTTAATTTTAATAAAATGCCACCCGAAATCTTCGGCAATAAGCTGGCCGAGCTGGTTTTCCTGAATGAATCCTTGGGCAATAAAAAGATCGGCGAGATCCTCACCTTCTTTTGCCTGTGCAACCACCGCGTCAAAATCTTCTTCCTTCACATGCCCGGGATCCACCAGAAGCTTTTTTAATTTTTCTTTTGAAACCTTCATGGTTCTATTTTCGCATAAAAAGAGAATGATGTATACTGGTAGTATAGGATAAGTGACATTCGTAAGGCAAGTGATGGTAATTTCTAATTTCTAATTACTAATTTCTAATAAAATGACTAATGACAAAATGCCGAAAAAATATGATTTGGAGGAGAGAACGGCTGTGTTTGGAGAAAACATCATTGAATTTTGCAAAAAAGTGCCTAAAAACGTGATCACTATTCCTTTAATAGGCCAACTTGTTCGCTCGGGAACCAGTGTGGGATCAAATTACTGTGAAGCAGACTGCGCGGAATCCAGAAAAGATTTTGAGCATAAGCTTGGTATTTGCAAAAAGGAGGCGAAAGAATCGCGACACTGGCTTCGCATGATCGTAAAAGCAGTGCCGGAACTGCGAGAGAACGTCAAGCCCCTCTGGAAAGAAGCAAGTGAACTCCACCTCATATTCATTGCCATTATCAAAAAATCCCGTATCAATAAAAATTCCTAAATTAGACATTAGAAATTAGTAATTAGAAATTAGAATGAAATTTCTTCGACCATCATTCATCTTCCTCTTGATTCTTTTATGGATCTTCAGCGGCATCCCCGCTCTTTATCTTCCTTTGCCTTCCGGCGAAGAGATTCGCATTCCTCCGAAAATCAAAGAAGCGTATGCCAATGACTGGTTTAACACCAGCTACAAATTCCGTAAAAAACTGACGCTTGACAATACGCTGGTAAGCGGCTCCGCCGATTTAACCAATTTTCCGGTGCTCATATCATATACCGATGCCGATCTTATCCGCGATGCGGATTGCGCGGGGAGCGTTGACGGCCCCTGCAACGCAAGCGGTTTTGATATTATTTTTGCCAACTCCGGCCATACGCCCGCCCAGCTTGACCATGAAATTGAAAAATACACCGCAGCAAGCGGACTCATTGCGATGTGGGTGGAAATACCCACGCTTGGCGCAACCGCGGATACGGATATTTACATCTATTACGGCAATTCTTCTATCTCCGCCACCCAAGAAGCCATTACCGGTGTGTGGGATACGAATTATGTGGGAGTGTGGCATTTGGCGGAAACAACGGGGGCGCATCTTGATTCAACGTCAAATAATAATGACTCCGCTACCATTGCCGTTACCACCCAAGGTTCCGCTACCGGCAAAGTTGATGGCGCGGACGATTTTGAAGCAACTTCAAGCAATGAAGTGGACATTAACGATGCCAACAGCTTAGATCTCACAAACTGGACGCTTTCAGCATGGGTAAACCAAGAGTCCCAAACCGACTTCGATTTGTCTATAGCTAAATCAACAGAAGCAGACGTTCAGAATTACTATCTTGCTATCAACATCGACGAAATTAATTCGGGGTTTGTCCTGACGCCGGGTAATCACCTCACATATCGAGAATGCCAAACCACCGCGGCAGATCTTACCACCGCAACATGGTATTATGTGACCGCTACATTTGACAACACCAATAATGCGGTGGCGATATATAAAAATGGCGTATCCGAAGCCGTCACAAGTATTGCCAATAGCGGTTGCACAACAACATCTGACCCCCCCACCAATACAGGCCAATTGATCATCGGCGAGAATGCGATTGACGCGGAGAGCTTTGACGGCATCATCGACGAAGTCCGTATCTCCAACACCGTCCGCTCCTCCGATTGGATAAAAACCACGTATGACAATTTAAATAATCAAGGCACCGGCACCGGAAAGTTTATCAAAACATTAGGGAGCGAAGAAACAAGTGGTGCTCCCACTGCCTCCCCAGTGGATGCTACGGGGTCGGTAGATGACGGCTGGCTGAAAGGAAGCGGCACCGGCGATACGGTGGTGCTCACCGTCAACAATGTCGCCACCTCCACCGCCTCCATTGCATGGGTGAAAATGACACGCCCTTCTTCCGGCTACACCTTGAGTGCGGGAACCGCCACCGGTTGGTCGGCGGCCGTTACCGCTTCTGCCGTCACGTTTACGGGAAGCACCATTGCCGCTGGCGCATCCGGGGCATTTACGATCACCTTGGATACGGCTGCTTCTGACAATACCCAAGCCGCGTGGGCAGTGGAAATAGATGACAATTCGGGGGGTGCCAGCGCAGTGCGCGCCCACACTGCTTCTGCTAACTCTCTTAATACCGGCATTGACGCGACTGCTCCTACGAGCGTGAGCATAAGTTCAGTAACCGTGGATTCTGACACCCAACTCACTGCCATGGCCGCCACCGCAAGCGACGCGTCATCAGGCCTCAACAACAGCCCGTATTGGTTTGATGAAACAAGCGGAAAGACGGGCGCCACCGACTCTACGAGCTGGCAAGCATCAACCAGTTTTGTGGATTCGGGGCTTACGAAAGCGACCGAATACTGTTATCGCCTTAAAGCCAGAGACGCGGTAGGAAATGAATCTGCGTTTTCTTCTGCGATATGCGGCAAAACCAAAGAGAGCGCGCCGGCTCCTTCTCCCACTCCTACTCCTACTCCTGTCCCGAGCCCGCAAACCATAGGCGATACCACTCCTCCCACCTTCTCGCAGGTAACCGCAAGTACCACACCCTCGACGGTCACTATTACATGGAAAACCGATGAACTTGCCAATTCGCTTCTTCATTATGGCACCACAATCTCCTACGGACTTGAGACAGAAAAAATGTTGATTCTTAAAAATGATCATGAGGTAACCATCACCGGCCTTCGGCCAGAAACCCTTTATCATTATCAAATTTTCTCTGAAGACGCGCTAAGCAATCTTGCCAAAAGCCAGGATTACACCTTTGTGACGCTTACGCTCGGAGGCGAAGCGCCGAACGTATTTATCTCGCCTACCACCGGAGAGACTATTATCATTGCGCCCGGAGAGGAGAGTAACATAGTAAAGGAAGAAGCAATAAAAAAGGAGGAGAAACAAGCGAAAGGCAAGCCCCCCGTGATTGCCAAACCAACTATCCTCTCCGTCCGCCCCACCTCCGCCCGCATTGCCTGGGATACGGATGTCCCC
>CAYHZD010000066.1:0-3738 GCA_964361035.1 uncultured Candidatus Saccharibacteria bacterium | reverse complement strand
TTGGAACAGACACGGCGGGTACCAACGCGCATCTCTATGTATCGGGGGGACTTGGTGTAGCAAATGCTACATCGTCTACTGGTGATTTCATCATAAGAGCTGCCGATCCGATATTCTCTTTCACTTCAAATGGCCGGTTGGTAGTTGGCGCTACCTCAACAGCTCTTACGGCAACGGGAGCTCCCAACAAATTCGTTTTTGACGGAGGACAAGCGGTCTTTTCTTCCGGAGGTACGGGCTCGACTACTCTTTCGGTATTAAGTGAAGCGGGCGCAGATGGCCAAAATGGTTGCATTGAGTTGAGTTCTGATGGCCTTACCTATGCTCTCTATATTAATGGTGCTGGGACCGGAGTAGAAGTATCACAGAAAAGCTGTGGAGGCAATTAATCGTTGATAAACCGGAGAGCATCACTCACGTCTATGAAAAACCATACATTTAAGAAAAATACAAGTCCTTTTTTTCTTGACCGGTCTCTTGTGGGCACGATATACTGATGATAGTCATAAAAAAGTCGTAAAAAAAATAATAAAAAAGGTTTTGATTATTATTAATTAATTATTATTAACAATATATAAACTATAACGGTATATGAAAGCTTTATCGATAAAGCAATGGAGTCGAGAGAGTACCATCTTTGTAACCACTCTTCTGATCGGCGCGTTTCTGTTTATCGCGGTGACGACGTATGGTGCATCGGTGGTAGGAAGTACTCTTGGAGGAGTAGGAACCACCACGCCACTCTGGGGCGATTTTGTGGTGGAACAAGCAAGTCAGGGACGACTTAAGGGTGTATTGGTGGTTGGCGACACGGGTACCACAACGCCTACCATGTTTATTTCCCAAAAAGGAGTTATCGCATTTGGTTCTTCTACGCCAAGTCCAATCTTCTTAAATCAAGGCGATGTGGTGATTGGTCGCGATGGATCTACGAATGATTTGTATGTATCGGGTGGATTGGGTATTGCAAACGCCACGACAACTGATGGTGATTTTATTATCAGATCAGCGAATCCGATCTTTTCGTTTACCAGTAATGGGCGATTGGTAGTTGGCGCCACTTCCACTGCTCTTACTGCACCTGGCGCGGTAGACAAATTTGTCTTTGACGGCGGCGATATGGTAATCTCTTCCGGCGGAACCGGCACCACAACGGTTGCTATTCTTACGGAAGCAGCCGCTGACGGTGCGAATGGTTGTATTGAAATGAGCGGTGATGGTATCACATATACAATCATGATTAATGGCGCAGGGACCGATGTATTAGTAAGTCAAGGCTCTTGCGATGATTAATAATCGTTGATAAAAGCACATACTTGTTTTATGTCTTACACATTTCAAAGGTCATTTCACCGATTTCTCTTGCTTAGCGGCGCGATTCTTGGAGCACTTCTTCTTACCACGCAGATGGCATTTGCTGGCACGGTGACGATGCAAGACGACATTACTTATCGCATCAATGATACTGGGGGTACTGCACGGAATGTTACGATACGGGCCGGCTCTACCTTTCAGATGCTGACAATTAATGACTCAAACTTCGCATTCAATCTTCTCTCTGGCGAAGAAATCAATCTTGATCAAGGAGATGCCTATATCTTTGAAGCTGATATTACTACGACGACTGTGGTCCTAGCTTGCCAAGGAGATACGAATGCAACGGCACGGATTACCAAGGTAGGCACCACCACCATCTCATTGCGTTCTACGAAATGCGCGTCTACCGGTGGAGGCGGAGGCACACAATCAACAACACCTCCTCCTGCCCCTCCAGCTCCTGCACCAGCGCCAAGCACGACTCCTTCTCCCGCACCCGCGCCAAGTACAACACCAGCCCCCTCACCAGCGCCAAGCACGACTCCTTCACCCGCACCTTCCACGAAACCCTCTCCGGCTCCGTCTGCTGCACCAGCCACAACATTGCCGCCTCCTGTTTCCTCGGTGTTTAAGCGTGGATTGGCTATAGGGATGAGCAACGCTGATGTTAAGCGCTTGCAAACCCTTCTTGCCACGGACTCTGCAATCTATCCGGAAGGTATTATGAGTGGCTACTTCGGCCCTCTTACCAAAGCCGCGGTAGCACGCTTCCAGATGAAGCATGGACTGGTGAGTTCTGCTTCTGATGCCGGCTATGGCTATGTAGGTCCGAAGACAAGAAAGAAATTGCAGGAAGTGTATAGCGGCGACAGCATGACACCAAGCCCACCGCCTTCTTCCGGAGCAACAACGGATAACGCAGCGATAAATAGTTTGAAATCCCAGATTGAAGCGCTGCAGAAGATGCTTGATGCACTCAAAGCGAGACAGTAAAAATTAAAAAAGGTCAAAGAAAAATTCCTCCGATGGCCATCGGAGGAATTTTTTATATCATATATTAATATTAAAATTTTTGTACTCTGTTATTTTTGAACCAAAGGTGATATACAATAGGGAATATGGAAAAAACCTTCATTTTTATAAAAGAAAACAAAAAGCTTATTTTTATCGCGCTCGCGCTCTCTATTGTCATCACACTCCTTATTGGGGGTGCGGTTGGTTTAGTTATTTATGCGAATCGTGCGGAGCTTTTTGATTATTTCGCCAGAGAATATCTTGCTGATTTTGAAGAAAGAAAAATTGCTTCAAGCGGCAACGAGCGGATCATTTTTTCAGAAGAATCAGCGATTACGGATGTTGTCGATAAAGTAAATCCCGCCGTTGTTTCAATTGTCGTTACAAAAGACGTTCCCGTCGTTGAGCAATACTTTGAAAATTTTGATCCATTCGAGGAATTCTTTCGCGATCCGTTCGGCGGCGGTTTCAACTTCCAAGTGCCGCGCACACGCGAAAAAGGAACGGAAAAAAGGGAAGTTGGCGGCGGTTCAGGTTTTTTTGTCTCAAAAGACGGCTTGGTGGTAACCAATCGGCATGTTGTCTCGGATACCAAGGCGGAATATACCGTGTTTACCAATGACGGAAAAAAATACGAAGCCGAAGTACTGGCACGCGATCCCATCCTTGATATTGCCATTTTGAAAAGCGGAGCAAAGAACACGCCTTATTTGACATTCGGAGATTCCGAGAAAGTTAAGCTCGGACAAACGGTGATTGCGATCGGAAACGCCCTCGGAGAATTCAGAAATTCAGTATCGGTGGGAGTTGTTTCAGGCCTTTCCCGATCAGTGGTTGCCGGGGATGACTTCGGCAATTCCGAACTTCTCGAACAAGTAATCCAGACGGATGCGGCCATCAATCCGGGAAACTCGGGCGGCCCATTACTTGATGTGAAGGGGAACGTTATCGGCGTCAATGTCGCCGTATCGCGCGGCGCGGAAAATATCGGCTTTGCGCTTCCGGCAAATCTGGTCAAAAGTACGGTGAGTTCAGTTGTTGAGCACGGCGAAATTATCCGTCCGTATCTCGGGGTTCGTTATACGCGAATAACGCCATCGCTTAAAAAGAAAAACAATCTCTCGGTTGATTACGGCGCGCTTGTTATGCGCGGCGATACGCCGGAAGATTTGGCAGTCATTCCGGGATCTCCTGCTGATAAAGCGGGCATTGTCGAAAACGACATTATCCTTGAAATTGATGGTATAAAGCTCGAGGAAGGCAAATCGTTTGGTCTTTTAATCCGTCAGAAGAGCGTCGGCGATACAATAACCCTTAAGATAGTAAGTAAAGGCAAAGAAAAAGTAGTTTCAGCCACACTGGAAAAAGCCCCAAAAAACTAGGGCACTTAAAATTTTTTGATGCGGT
>CAYHZD010000065.1:0-3807 GCA_964361035.1 uncultured Candidatus Saccharibacteria bacterium | reverse complement strand
TTCCACAAATTGTTTGCCGCATATTTGAGCATTACATCCACACAGTACTCACAGTAACCGCTGTCCAGGAGGGTTTTCACCATGGTGTCATACTTTTGCCTCTGCTCCTCATCCCGGGTGCGGGCCTTGGTGATAACGCGGCTGATATCGCGGACCGAGCTCATAAGCTTTTTCTCGATGGCCTCCTTGAGCGGCTCATAGCTCTGGTAGGTCACCTTCGCTCCCCGACGAGCTGCGGCCCAAAGATAGGCAATGACCTCCTGGCGGAACCCGTCCGCGGCAGAGCCAATAATAGCAATCTGTTCCTCGATGGATTTTAAGAATCCTTCGTCCGGCTGCAGCTCTTCTTTGGTGTTGCGGTCTTTGACCTTAGTCTTATTCACATAGGCCTCGGCGTGGTCAAGATAATTCTGAAAGAGGGACTCGGCCTGCTCCTGGTAGGAATAGACGAACGCCTTGGTAATCTCCTTTTCCAGGAGCTCCAAGTACTCCTTGTGGATGACGTCCTGGAGAAACTCAAGGTACTGCTTGCGGGCGTCGTCAGAGAGGTCAGTCTCCTTGACCATATTAATCAGAGCCTCGCGGACATTGATCGGATTGATGCAGCGACCGCTCTCGGAGAGCGCGTTGTCCAGAGCTTTCATGATAAAGCGGGTAGAAATACCGGTCATGCCTTCCCGCTTGGTGTCCTCGCGCAGCTCCTGCACATTGACCTTTTTAGTTCGTCCCTTCTCTACCACTTCCTCGCCGTTGTACAGCCTGAGCTTGGTCATAAGGTCACACTTTGCTGTAGGCTCAAGCCGCGACAGCACGGCAAACATGGAGACAATCTCCATGGTGTGCGGAGCCACATGAGCGCGAAAATCGGAGTTACGCAGAATCTTCTGGTAAATCTTCACCTCCTCGGACAGACGCAGGTTGTAAGGCACCTTGATCACCACAATGCGGTCCAGGATCGCTTCGTTGGTGTGGTCAGCCTTAAACTTTTGCCACTCGGCTTCATTAGAGTGGGCGATAATTACCGTGTCCACATAAATGGTGCCGTGGCGGCCGGGAGCAGGAACAAACTTCTCCTGGGTAGCGGTGATCATGGCGTGGAGGTATTCCGTCTCGTTCTTGAACACCTCAATGAATTCTACCATACCGCGATTACCCACATTGAAGGCGCCGTTGAGCTCTAGCACGCGCGGGTCGCCCTCGGAGTAAAGGTCAAGTTTGGAAACGTCTTCAGAGCCAATCAACACCGAGGTGTCCTGGTTGTTGGGATCAACCGGCGGCACGACGCCAATGCCCTTGCGGTTGCGTTTAGAGAAGGAGACGGTCGCCACCGGCACTTCTTCATAGCGGTTGCCAAATGTTTCTTTGAGCCGAAAGCGGCATACCGGGCAAAGATCCCCCTCGATGTGCGCACCAAGCATCTTTTCAAATTCCTTGCGCAGATGACGGGGAATAAGGTGCAGAGGCTCCTCAAACATTGGGCAGCTATCGATGGCGTAGACGGAGTCAGTGTTCTCCAGCCCCCGGTGCAGTTTTTCTACCAGCGAGCTTTTTCCCGAACCGACCGGACCCATAAAGTACAGCACCTGACGGCTCTCTTCCCCCTTAAGCGAAGCAGAGTGAAGGTAGCGCACAATTTGGGCAATGGTTTTCTCGATGCCAAAAAATTCGTCTTTGAAAAAATCGTATACAGAAAGCTCCTCCGCATCGTGATAGAGCCGTTTGGTCCGCGGATCGTCCGATGCGACAATCTTTGACGACCCCTCTTTGACAATCAGATCATAAAGTCGGCTATGGGCCAGCTTACAGGTAATAGGGTTTTCTTTGACCTTCTCCAGATAGTCAATGAGAGTCCCCCGCCATTCCTTGCTTGGGTGTAAGGCGCGGTCTTGTTGGATAACTTCTGCGAAACTTTTTTCAATTACTTCCATAAAACCTCCTTGCTCAAAAGTTGTATTTTCAGAGAAACACGTTCTCCTTTTCCATAACAAAACGCGCGCCGTCTGTCAATTGTGGCGCGCGGGATATTGCCGATCTATCGCCGCAATGACTGTCGCGGCAAGACTATCGTTGTCTTTTGTTGAACGGTGAATCAAATCAAAAATAAATACATCAAGCGCATGCGCCACCGGCGTATCGCTTGCAAACACGACATCAATAATTGCGCTCGCAAATGAATCCGCGCTGGTATTGAGAACATAAAATCCTTGGGTCGCATACGGATTCTGATGAGTCGTGTGCTTTACGTACTTGTTCCATACTTCTTTTATAAGATCTGCGAACGCTTCGCGTGTTCCCTGCGTAACCCCGCGCGCAATCTCAAGGGCGCAATCATAGTTCCGCCGTTTGTTTTTCAAAAGAGCAACAAATATATCTTTCATGTCCGGTGACGACTCGGTAATGATAAACGCCTTGCATGCCCGTATGAGTGCGTCCAAAAAAGAGTCTTTTTTATCGTGCGCAAAAAATTTTCCGCTAAGACCAAAGGTATCCTGCAGTGTATGCAATACGCGGTGTATCTGATCATACGCGTCATCTTTCGCGTTCATAAATCACCTCGCTTTCAAGATTGTTTACTCGTATCGTATCATATGATACGGTAAAGGGTAAATACGCAGCCAAGGAGGCACCAATGACACCACAAAAAGCACAAGCGGCACTGATAGAAAGCATCGTGAAAGAAGAAGTTGAAAAACTGCCACCCACGCGCCGCGGGCATGGAAAATTCCTTGATGATACATATCAAAAAGGAGTGACGGAGGCGATGATAAAGAATCTCTTTTTTTATCGCTTCGGCATCGCCATCTTTGACATGGTTCCTGTTTTTGAAAATATTGTTTGGAAATTGGAACTTGAACAAGTCTCCTTTTCTAATTTAAAAAACAAGATGGAACAACATCAAGATCCCTACGGCACGCACAAAAGCACAAGCGACTATCTCATCAAAAGAGGAGATGAGGCGCTCCGTGATCTTAAAATGCTTTCCGCCGCCGCAAAAATTATTTTCACGCGCGCAATAAACAGATTTAAGCGCAGCGGCTTGTCTACGGGATTTGTGTTCTATCCGGGCGATGCCGAAAAACTCGCGGGCAAATTTACCGCAACCTATCAGGCCTTTGCGCGTTTGCTTGCACATAATCAACTGCCGCCGGATCCCGATCACAATTTAGAACAAATCATCAGAATCATAGAGACGGCACAGCAAGAAAAAGCATAACACTCCCCCCCTTTTTTTCCTCATGGGGGATTTTTATTATGTTCGGTACTTAGTCCCGGCAACTACTTACTTTCCCCTTGAAAGAGTATCATCAGCGCGACCGCATTTTACGACTCTGTTCGGAATGGGAAGAGGTAGTGCCACGGCGCTTAGTCACCGGGACAAAATACCCAACATGATGTTCTTCTACGGGGTAAAAAATATAACTAAGGTGAAAATATAAGACAATTGCCTTATATTTTCGGCGCTTGCTCGGAAATACAAACTGTAGTTTGTATTTCACTCGCGCGCTTGAAAATAAAAATGATCAATTAGTACTCCTCGGCTCCGCGCATTACTGCGCTTCCACCTAGAGCCTATCAACGTGCTAATCTCGCACGGATCGTAATGATTCCTTATCTTAAGGTGGGCTTCGCACTTAGATGCTTTCAGCGCTTATCCCATCCGCACATAGCTACCCGGCGCTGCTCCGGGCGGAACAGCCGGCAGACCAGAGGTGCGTTCTTTTCGGTCCTCTCGTACTAGAAAAGACTCCTTTCAAGAATCTACGCCTGCAGGAGATAGGGGACCGACCTGGCTCACGCCGGGCTGCA
>CAYHZD010000064.1:0-3864 GCA_964361035.1 uncultured Candidatus Saccharibacteria bacterium | reverse complement strand
ACTTGAAGATATACTATAACATTATCTGTTATTTGTCAATAAATATTCGATAGCACGCTCAAGCACGGGGTCGTCTTCTTCGATGGCAAAAAAGCTCTTGAGCTCTTTGGCACTTTTTGATTCGCCATCTTTTTCTTCCTCCTTTGGTACCACTTCGATATCCGGTGAAAGTCCCTCTTTGGAAATGGAAACACCCTTGGGCGTAAGCCAGCGTGCGATCGTGACTTTCAGCGCGGTGTCGGCGGTAATCGGCTCTACTTGCTGAATTGACCCTTTGCCGAACGTTTTCTCGCCTATCAGCTTAATCCCGCGCTCTTCGCGCAAAGCGCCGGCAAGAATTTCGGAGGCCGACGCAGATCCTTCATTAATAAGGATCACGGTAGGCACCTCGGCAAGTACGCCGTAGCCGTGGGATCGATAAAGGATTTCACGATCGTCATAAAACACTTCGCGCGCCACCGTGGTACCTTCCGGCAAAAACCAACTTGCGATATCCACCGCCGCATCGAGAAACCCGCCCGGGTTGTTGCGCACATCCACAATTAATTTATCAGAGCCAGAGACCAAAAAATCTCTCACTGCCTGCCGAAATGCCTGCACCGATCCCTGATTGAAATTGTATAGTCGGATCAAAAAAATACCGTTTTCGCGCGCCTCGGCTTTAAGCGTAGGAATACGAATCGTATCGCGCGTCACCTTCACTTCGTTGGTATCTTCTCCGCGTTTATGTAAAATGGTCAATACCACGCTCGTGCCCTTCGGGCCTCGAATAAGACGCACTGCCTCCTCAAGCGTAAGATCGCCGGTCGGCGTTTCGTCTATCTTTAAAATTTTATCTCCCGCCTTGATACCGGCTTGTTCGGCAGGGGATCCTTCCAAGGGCGCGATGACCACAAGAATGCCTTTGCGCATTCCAATTTCAGCGCCAATCCCGCCGAACTCTCCTTTTATTTCACTTGTAAAAGCTTCCTGCTCTTTGGGTGGTAAAAACACCGTATACGGATCATCAAGCGCTTTCACCATGCCGCTAATGGCACCCCATACCATGGCTTGCCGATCAATGCCGTTCTCGCTTGCAAAGCGCTCTTCAATCAACCGCCAGGCCTCCCAAAAAGGAGAAAAATTAACTGCTTCTGCCGGCGCGATCACCGGTTGAGCGCCGGAAATAAACGGGAGGCGTTCCAGATCAGATCTTCGCTCAATGCCAACCCACATCCCAAATACAAAGGCGCCCCCAATGAGGAGGAGAGCGACCACGACGACCAATGACTTGCGCGGTTTCATAAATGTTTTATACTCAATACTATATACTTAATACTTTATACTAATCTACATGATTCAGACGCTTGCGTCAAAGCATCTCCAGTGGCTTATCGCCAATCGCCCCACGCCTGAAGAGCTTTATGCCCTTAAAGATACTGTCACGTTTCCTCCTTTTTTAGTGGAAGAAATTACCGCGCCTTCTCACCGGCCCAAAGTGGTTGAATATGACGAATTTCTTTATCTTGCCCTTCACTTTCCTTTCTATGATAGCGATGAGCGCACCGTCAGATCCCGCGAGATTGATTTTGTCATTAACAAGGATATTCTTTTAACCGTCCAATACGATCCTATTCCGCCTCTTGAAAAAGTGCGCTCTGCGCTGGCTGATGAAGAAGCGCGGGCGCATTATTTTAGCACGTCTGCTCAAGCATTGTTGAATCATTTGCTCTCCGATCTTTTTGAGGTTACGTTTACCGAATTGGATCGCATCAAAGAAGAAATTGACACCATTGAAGAGCGCATCTACCAAGGCCTTGGTCGCGAAACCATTGAAGAGATATCGCGTGTCAAACGCAATCTTATTAATTTTAGATCTGCCATGCACCCGCAACACGCCATGCTGGAATATGTAAGAGAATACAAAGAGTTAAGCAGTCTGATTCACCAATATCATCAACTTATCAATCTCCTTGAAAGCCACACCGAAACGCTCAATGCGCTTGATCAAACAAACCAATCGCTTATTTCCATGTACACCAATGAAATTACAAAGACCCTCACCATCATGGCATTCACCACCTTCCCCCTTATGCTTTTCACAAGTCTCTTCGGCATGAATACCAGCATACTGCCTATTGTGGGGCGCCCCAATGATTTTTGGATCATCGTGGGCATTATGGTGCTTGCCACGGGTGCGATGTTCGCCTTCTTTAAAAATAAAAAGTGGATTTGACAGAAAACTTTATATATGTATTATTAAGATAAACATTCAATCATCAAAGGAGGAAAACAAGAATGAAAGAAGGGAAAGTGACGTTTACGGTATCTGACGAAGATCTGACGCGACTCAAAAACATTGCTTTCGCCCATGGGATAGGTTCGCTCAATAACCTTCTTGGCAGTATAGTAAAAGAATACATACTTCGCCATGAAGGTTGCGGAATTTGCGAACATGGGACCCACCCCGACCCCGCCTCAATTGGCATCCTACTGGAGAACTGACTAAATACCGCACCACACCCTCTGCAAGCCGACCATAAGGTCGGCATTTTATTTTGCCGTGCTTGCGTTTTCATAATGAAAAACGCACAATAAACGTATGGTAAAACTCTTCAACACGCTCACGCGCAAAAAAGAGGAATTTGCGCCGCGTGAAGGAAAAACGGTAGGGCTCTATACGTGCGGGCCCACGGTCTATCAATACGCGCATCTGGGCAATCTGCGCATCTATATTTTTGAAGATATCTTGAAGCGTACGCTTCTTATCAATGATTATCGCGTCCATCACGTGATGAATATTACAGACGTGGGACATCTGACGTCGGATGCCGATGAGGGCGAAGATAAAATAGAAGTCGAAGCGCGCAGAGAGAAAAAATCCGCCTGGGATATCGCGCGGTTTTATGAAAATATTTTCAAACAAGATATCGCGAGCTTAAACATTCTGCCGCCCGATACCTGGTGCCGCGCCACCGAACACATCGAAGAGCAAATTAGTCTTGTCAGACGCCTTGAGAAAAATGGCTATACCTACCGCACCAGCGATGGCATTTATTTTGATACCACTCAATTTCCTGCCTACGGTAAACTTGCAGAAAAAAATATTGCCGGCATCCAAGCGGGGGCACGCGTAGAGCAAGGCGAAAAACGCAATCCCACTGATTTTGCGCTCTGGAAGTTCAGCCCCGCAGCTGCGCGACATCTCGCGCAAAAGCGCGAGATGCAGTGGGATTCGCCATGGGGTACCGGATTTCCGGGCTGGCATCTGGAATGCTCTGCCATGAGCATGAAATATTTAGGTGAGACGATTGATATCCATTGCGGCGGCATTGATCATATTCAAATCCATCACACCAATGAAATCGCGCAATCTGAAGGTGCCACCGGCAAACCATTCGTGCGCTACTGGCTGCACGGAAACTTCTTGCTTGCCCCGCGAAGCGTAAGTGAAGTGGAGGCGGAGGGGGACAAGATGGCAAAGTCAAAAGGAAATTTTCTCACATTAAACGATATCAAAGAACATGGCTTCGATCCGCTTGATTTTCGCTATTTTGCACTCATCGCGCATTACCGCTCGCCGCTTACCTTCTCATGGGAAGTCCTCGAAGCCGCAAAGTCGGCAAGAAAAAATCTCGCGATATTTTTGCAAGAAATGCGCGAAAAAGTTACGGATAAAATAATAAAAAAACATGACGAGATTCTTCACACCTACCAAACGCGCTTTTTGCATGCCGTCAATGACGATCTGGCGATGCCGCAGGCATTGAGCATACTCTGGGAACTCGTAAGCGAAGCGCGCAAACTCGCCAGAGAAATGGGCGGGCCTGCTCCGAGCGCCGCTTCGGTGCTTAATACGTTTTTTTGGTTTGACCATATCCTCGG
>CAYHZD010000063.1:0-3888 GCA_964361035.1 uncultured Candidatus Saccharibacteria bacterium | reverse complement strand
AGAATGTCAATAAAGTAGAATCCGCGGTGCGTATTTTGCATAAGCCAAGCGGTATTACGGTGCGTTCGCAACAAGAGCGCTCCCAGCAGCAGAATCGCGAGAAAGCGCTTGGCATTTTGCGCGCAAAGTTACTCGATGAACAGCATCGGCGCGAAGAGCGCGCAGGCCAGCGCGAGCGCAGAGCGCAGATCGGCACCGGCGATCGCTCCGAAAAAATTCGTACCTACAACTTCATGCAGGATCGCATTACGGATCATCGCCTCCAAAAATCTTGGAAGCGTATCGAAAAAATCTTAGACGGCGACCTTGATCCGATCATCGCGGCGTTTGCAAAAATGTAAATACCATGGCAGTCTTTGAGTAATTGCCATTTGAAAAGAGATGAGATCAATTAATAATTCGTTAATACGAGGCCGCCGGGGGTGATAGTGCTTTGAAGTTCTGGATAGAGCGTTTTGAGTTTGTTGCGAAGGACAGGGCTGTTTTCAAGCATTGCAATAACCGTGGGAGATGGGAACGTTTGCGGGAGTTCAGAGAGATGCTCAAGAGAGGGAATATACGTAATATTTTTTTTATTGCGTTTTTGTATATTCATACTATCGGTAAAAAACAAGACTGTCTGGGCGGGCATGGGAATGTTGTCTACCAGCACATGGCCGTATGTGTTGACGATCACGTATTTTTTTGTGGTATCGGGAAGGGTGGCGAGAAAGCGGCCAAGATCAGCATACGAGTCGTTAAAAGCGACAGAGACGTCAGGATCGGGCGCCCAACGCAAGAAGTATTGGCCGAATCCGTAGAGGCCTATGGTGATAAACAAAACAAAGAGAAGCAGGATGAGTTCCTTTTTTATCCGGAGGATCTGTAATGATGCTTCCGGATATTTTTCTTTTTGACGATCCAGCCACTGACTGACTTTCTCGATGATCCATTCGAGGCCGACGGCGGCGGAAATCATAACGGGAATCGCAAGCGGCAGAGCGCGCAGGGCATGGGGAAGGCCCTCATTGCTTAAGATGACGGGCAAGAGAAAAACAATAAACCAAAGAAATAAAAAAGCCTGTGGAGTGATAAAATTTCCAATGCCAAATTTCAAATTTCTAATTTTGGAATTTTGATTAGAAATTAGTAATTGGGAATGAGGCATTAAAAAGCCACGCAGATTGATGAAAAATCCTAACAAAAATAATGCACCGACTGGCCACCATAATTGAGGCGAGCCAGAAAAGTTGTGCCTCCAATTATAATCGCCGCGCCAGAAAAACATGCCCAGCGAAGTGATGATATTTTTGCCGAGATCTTTCATCGGTGTTTCCGATGAAAAAATAGAAACCTGGCTTGATCGGCCGACAAAATCCGCAGAATGTTCGAGGAAATATAATCCAAGCGGGTAGGCGACTATAAAGGCAAAAAAGATAAAGAGGGCAAGAAGGCAGGGAAGACATATTGTCTGGAATTTGGAATTTGGAATTTGGAATTTGGAATCTTTATAAATTTTCCAGCCTGCGAAAAATGGGACGATGAGCAAAAGTGGGGCTACGCGATAGGCGATGTAGGAATGAAAGCCGAGGCCGAAGAGGAGGCCACCGATCGCAGCATAGAAAATCGTATAAGGGGGGGATTTGAGGGGGGATTGAAATGTTCCGATGAGTTTCCACAAAAAATAAAATGCCCACACAAGAAAAAACGGCGCCATGATGGCGCGAAAGCCGATGCGGGAAAAGTTGATGTGCCAAAACGAAGTCGCGAGAAAAAACGAGGCAAAGAGAGCGACTTCGTAATTTCTAGGGAATAATTCTTTCGTTAAAAAGAAAACGCCAAGCACGGTGAGAATCCCGAATAGTGCCGATGGCAATCGCGCGGCAAATGGAGTACTCCCAAACGCGGCAAGCGAGAGCGCTTGGATATTAATAAAAAGCCCTTCTCTGCCATTATTTTCCGGGTAGAATATCTTAAAATCGCCTTCGCGCCATGCCTCGCGCGCTTGATTTGCATTGAGAGCCTCATCATGATAGAGCCCGGGCGGAATTTCATGGAGATCCCACAGGCGTAAAAAAGAAGCGACGGCAAGTATAAGAACTATGGGGAAAAATACACGTTTCATGAGTTGAACTATACTGCGAATGATGATATAGGTAAAGATATGGACTACCAACGCACTATCTTAAAGAACGGGATGCGGGTGATTGTGGCTCCCATGAAAGGGACGCGCGCGATGACCTTGCTGGTGCTTATTGGCACCGGATCAAAATATGAATCGCGCAAGACCAACGGCCTCGCCCATTTTTTGGAGCATATGTTTTTTAAGGGCACCAAAACGCATCCGAAGCCCGGCAGTATTTCAAAAAAACTTGATATGTTGGGCGCGGAATACAATGCGTTTACCTCGGCCGAAGAGACGGGTTATTGGGTCAAGGCCGATGCCGCGCATTTTAAAACGAGTTTGGGATTTGTCGCCGATATGCTTCAAGATTCGCTCTTGAAAAAAGAAGAAATAGAAAAAGAACGCGGGCCCGTGATTGAAGAATTAAAACGCCGCAACGATACGCCGACGATGCTTGTCTGGGAAGAGTGGGAGACGTTGCTCTACGGCGATCAGCCGGCAGGGTGGCCTACCATCGGCAATGAAGAAAACATCAGAAGTTTTACGCGCGATAATTTTTTACGTTATTGGAAGGAGCATTATCTTGCTTCTAATGCGGTCGTGGTCATGGCTGGCAATACCGAAGCTAATGGCGATGCGATGGGAGCCATTGAGGCGGCGTTTCGCACAATGCCAAAGGGCAATCCGAAACAGCGCGTCCCGATAAAAGATGATATGGCTGTGGAGCGGCTTCATATTCACACGAAAGACACCGATCAGTCGCACCTTACCATTGGCGGTTACGGCTTTTCCTTGGTCAACGAAAAAGATCGTTTGCCGGCCGAATTACTTGCGACCATCATGGGCGGCTATATGAGTTCGCGACTTTGGCAAGCCGTGCGCGAAAAACGGGGCCTTGCGTATACCGTAAACGCAGCTCATCAGGCCTATACAGACGCAGGATATTTTGTGGCATATGCCGGCGTACCCCACAACAAACTTGCTCTCACGATCAAACTTATTTTGAAAGAATTTGAGCGTGTGCGCGCCAAGGGAATAACCAAAGAGGAGCTTACGCGCGCCAAGGACAACATCCGTGGCAAGATGGCAATTTCGCTTGAGTCAAGCGATGAAGTGGCCGCGTTTCTAGGAGCGCAGGAATTGTTACTAGGTAAGATTGAATCACCGGAAGAAATTCTTGCAAAGATTGAGCGTATCACACACAATGATATCAAAAGAGTAGCCGAATATCTTTTTGCGCCGCGCAATATGCGCTGCGCGGTTATCGGCCCTCACAAACAAGAATCCTATGCAAAACTATTTAAAAATTGATATCACGACCGGCACCTTTCTGCGCGCCGCGCTCGTAACACTCGCTCTTTTATTTTTCTATCAGATTCGCCATATCCTTGCCATTATTTTACTCTCGGTGGTGATTGCCTCCGCCCTTGAACCGGCGATCCGTCGGATCGCAAGCTGGCATATCCCGCGCACGTTGGCGGTTCTTTTGGTGTATTTGACAGCGCTTGGCGGCTTTGGATTTACTTCCTATTTTTTGATTCCGCCTCTTTTAGAAGATGTGAGCGCAAGTTTAGTGAATTTGCCGTTTCTTATTCAGCAAGCGTTTGAACAGCTTGCCGGGCGTATTGATTTTTTAGCTCTCGGCGATTTTGAACCGTCCTTTCAAAATGCGGTCTTACAAGCCGAAAGCTATTTGCGCGGCATTGCTTCGGGCTTTTTGGGGCTCGCCTCTTTTATTTTTGGCGGTATCACGTCGTTTGTGTTTATTATTGTAATTTCATTCT
>CAYHZD010000062.1:0-3946 GCA_964361035.1 uncultured Candidatus Saccharibacteria bacterium | reverse complement strand
GTCAGATTTTGGTGGGCACTGAGGGAATCGAACCCCCGGTCTTCTCGGTGTAAACGAGACGTTTTACCATTAAACTAAGCGCCCTTTTTTGCTTTATGTAAATCTATTATGTATGCAAATCCGCTACGGCGAAGGCGGCGTAACTGAAGGGCTTGATCACGGGCTCAAAGCCGTATCCTTTCACCATTCCCTCTACCCCATCAAGAAAATTACGCGTGGGGCCGTGCTGGCCCATATCAAGATGAATGTGTTTTACTTCAAGGTTGCCGGCCCAGAATGCTTCGTCGCCCGCGATTTGGCGCAGGCGGCCGCGCAGTTCTTGGGCGAGCGTGAGCGAAGCAATCGCTTCTTTCCAGATGCGATCTTGCAGAGAAGCAACTTTTTCTTGCGCGGAACGCCGCCAGAAATAGATGGCACCGTTGCCGCGCCGGCGCACCACGATGGCAGTGACAAAAAAGGTAAGATCGCGCGCGGCGGAATCCGTGCCTACGGTGATCTCGTAGGACGCTTCATGGCGTGAAGCGATATACGCCATTATTTCTTCAATCACTTCTTCAAGAGATTTTTTTTCTCCTCTGCCGTTATGAAAATAATTGATGTTGGACATAGGGATTTTTTTCTTTTGTATCGCTTGGGGCGCGCCAGGAGACGGGAATTTTTACGGTGCGCCCGTCGCGCGTCTGGCAGAATACATGGCCGTGCTTTTTGCCGAATTCATAGAGATCGCGGGTGACGCGCACATCCTGAAGGCAGTATTTTTTTATTAAATCAATTTTGCCTTCTTTCCACCATTGCAACGCATCGAGGCCTGAGGCGGATTTAGCGCCGCCAATCGTATGCGCTACAAGATTTGCAAGCGACATGCGAAATCCAAGCGCTTGCTCCACCGCGTCCATCAGATCAAGCGCGGCAAGTTGGCGGATAGGAATGTGTAAATAGGGTGCCAGCACCGGCAAATCAAATCCTTTGATGTTAAATCCGATGATGCGGCGCGCGCCCGTTAGCAACGCTTCCAGCTTATCCAATTCAGACTCCTCAAAGGTATGCCAGGTGTCGCTGCGATAGACGTAGATGCCCGCCACCGATATTTTCAATAAATGGGGCAGGTGGCGGCCGCCGACCTCCTGAAAACTTTTTTGTGTTTCCAAATCAAGCACGATTTCGTCACTCATTGATGTACGTTATCAAAAAATGGCGTATAATACAACCACACACGCGATTTATGGAGAAATATATAGGATTTTTAGTCATTATTTTGATGGGAGCGGTCATTGTGGCAGTCGCCACCAATGTCAGTTTTTTCGGCGCGCCGCATGAAAATCCGCCCGGGCCGGGAGGATTCAGTTTTTTTTCATTTCCGGATAAGGCATATACCCCTACGCCGTCGCCTTCAAAACCCTTGTTCCCATCCCTTTCATCGGGAGGAGGCACCACCCAAGAATCCCCCCCTGATAAGGGGGGTGCGGGGGGGTTAAGTGCTCCATCAACCGAAACTATTCGCAAGGCGCTTACCTTGCGCCGTGCGAACGCCACGCGCACGGGTCCCCAAGAAGAATATCTTGATCTTCAATACCGCTCTTCATTTTTTCGAAAAGATGAACTGTCATCGCTTGATCTGACAGACTGGACCGTGGAAAATACGCGCGGCGATCGATTTTCTTTTGGATATGTTGCCAATCTCCCTTACGCGGGCGAAGTCAATCAGCTTGCGCGTTTCATTGTGCCGTCTGACAGCACGATTCATGTCATTACGGGCAAAAGCCCTTTCAGTGCAAGCTTCCGCACCAATACATGTACGGGCTATTTCGCGCAATTCGATAGTTATACACCTTCGATTGATCAACAATGTCCGCGGCCATCCGATGAGCCCGCGCAAGGCAGTCTCAATGATGCATGTCTTGATTATATTGAATCGCTTCCAAGCTGCCGTATTCCGCAAAACACGCTGCTTGATATCGGCAATACCTGCCGCGTCTATATTACTAATAATATTAATTATCGCGGCTGTGTGGCGAATCATAAAATTGACGCGGATTTTTATCGCAATGAATGGTATGTGTATCTTGGCCGCCCCACCGAACTCTGGAAAGAAAAACGCGAACATATCATCCTGCGCGACGGCCAAGGTACCCTCATGGCCGAGCTGGAGTATTAGTCTGTAATAATATAATATATGCATAAGTTCAGAAACATATTGCAAAAACAGCAACGATTCGGTATGGTGGGGGAATGGAAACGGCGTTATATAACGTTGAGGGAAAACGTGTTGGCGAAATTGCCTTGCCGAAGAAGGTTTTTGATGTTGCGTGGAATCCGGAGCTAGTGCATCAGGTGATCACCTCCATGCAAGCCAATCAGCGCAAAGGCACAGCGCATACCAAGGATCGCGGCGAGGTGAGAGGCGGCGGGCGCAAGCCATGGCGGCAGAAAGGCACGGGCCGCGCTCGGCATGGATCCATACGCTCTCCTATTTGGGCGGGCGGCGGCGTGACGCACGGACCGCGCGCCGAAAAAAAATACGAAAAACAAATTCCCAAAAAGATGGCAAAAAAAGCGCTTTACTCACTTTTGTCACAAAAAGCGCGCGAGCAAGAAATCATCGTGCTTGATGCATTAGCGCTTCCCGCGATAAAAACAAAAGAAGGAGTAGCGCTTTTGAAACGCTTTGAGAAAAAAGGACGTGTGTTGGTGGCAATGCCGAAAGGGGAAGAAACGCTTGCGCGCGCGTTTCGCAACATCCCGCGCGCGGAGGCGATGCCGGCGCGCAATCTGAATGCCTTGGATGCGGCACGCCCTGCCTTCATTATCTTTTCACAAAAATCACTTGAAGACCTATGAGTTTTTTTGATTTTTTAAAGCGCAAAGAAAAGCGCGATGGGAAAGAAAGTCCGCCAGCCCCGCCGCCAACGGCAGGGCAAGCTAGCGGAGCAAAAGAAAAATATAATTTTTCTTCCCTTGTTCTTGGCGCGCTTGGGAAACCGCATATTACGGAGCGCAGTCGGGATATGAGCCATCAAGGGGCATACGTGTTTCGCGTGTTGCCTTTTGCAACCAAACCAATGGTGAAAGAGGCAGTGGAGGCGCTTTATCGGATCACCGTTGATGCCGTGCGCATGATGCGGGTGCCGCCAAAGCCGCGCAGGCGGGGTTTGACGCGCGGCACAAAAAAGGGTTATAAAAAAGCGATAGTTGTTCTGCGCGCGGGACAGCGTATTGAAGAACTATAACCACTATCAATCTCTATGAAATTAGTATATGGATTTCATCGGCGCATGGGCCGCGCTACCAGCGGACGCATCACCTCGCGCCATCGGGGAGGGGGATCAAAACGGCGTTATCGGCTGATTTCTTTTCGTTATGATAAACAGAATATTCCCGGCCGTGTGGAAGCCGTTGAGTATGATCCGAATCGCACATGCGATATTGCGCGTGTGCTTTTTTGCGACGGCGAACGCCGTTACATGCTTGCCTGGCAGGGCGCTGAAACAGGCAGCAAGGTCATGGTGGGGCGCGACATCGGAGTTGCCCCCGGCCACGCGCTGCCGCTTGAAAATATGCCGGTGGGAACGCCGGTGTATAATATAGAAACAAAGCCCGGCGCGGGTGGTACTTTGGTGCGCAGCGCCGGCGCAAGCGCTGAAATTCTCTCTCATGATGCGGGTTTGACAACGATCCGCATGCCGTCTAAAGAAGTTCGTCAGGTTCAAAGTGTTGGATGGGCGTCAGTGGGAGCGGTATCCGGGCAGGATCATCGTTGGCGTGTGTTGGGCAAAGCTGGCAGAACGCGCTGGCAGGGAAGGCGACCCCGCGTGCGGGGTTCGGCTATGAATCCGGTGGATCACCCATTGGGGGGCGGCGAAGGAAAAGCGCCCGCAGGTATGAAGCGGCCAAAAAATAAATGGGGGAAAGGCATCCGCGGGGTGAAGACAAGAAATCGGAAGAAATA
>CAYHZD010000061.1:0-3959 GCA_964361035.1 uncultured Candidatus Saccharibacteria bacterium | reverse complement strand
ACTTTATTCGGGGTATCCAGATTCGAACTGGAGCTACAGACTCCCGAAGCCTGCGTGCTACCACTACACCATACCCCGTTTACCTCCACCTATTTCACCCAATGCTTTTTTTTGATTTGGGTCACCTCTTCTTCTTCAAGGCCAAGCGCCTTCTCTTTAGCTTGTTTGGCAAGAGCGGCAAGCTCTTCCTCACTTAAATCGGCAAGTTCTTTGACGCGCCGCTCAAGGTATTCTGGCGTATTTTTTGCCGGATCGTCAAGGACGTCGTCAAGCAGCATAAAAAGATACGATCCGATAATCGGACTCTGCGGAAGACCAGTTATTCTTTTAATATCGTCGCCATTGATGGTGAGCATGCGCACTGAGATGGGATCGCGCTGAAGTTTTTCTACGAGAAATCGAAAATGACGCAATTTGTATGGCTCGGCTTTTGGCACGCCCGATCCAATGCGATCACAAATACGCACGCGAATAAGATCCTCCATATCCTGCGGGCCTACGCGCCGAATCAGGCGCCGCACCGCAGATTCCTTCACTTCATCTACGTTATAGTAAAACAAATGATAACGCACCAGCTTTGCTATTTTTTTTGTTTCATCAGCCGAAAACCGTAGGCGCGAAAGCACCTGAAAACTCATTTTTGCTCCTACCACTTCGTGGTTGTAGAAGGTGGAATCCGGTCCATCGCCCACTTTGCATCGCGGTTTTGCAATATCATGGAACAATGCGCCTATGCGCACCACAAGCGGCCATTGTTCTTCTGTTGCATGCGCAAGCGCGCGCAGATTGTGCTCCCAGACCGTATAGATATGGTGTTTGTTTTGACCGACTTCCCATCCCTCTTCTAGTTCGGGTAAAAACAGGGCAAGCAGGCCAAGACGACGCAGAAGCTCAATACCCTCGGCGCTATGGTTGCTCATAATGATTTTGATGTATTCATCGCGGATACGCTCTTTGGCAATAAAGCGTAAAAGCCCCGCATGTTCGTGGATGGCGCGCGCGGTTGCATCTTCAATGACAAATCCCAGTTGGACCGCAAACCGCACCGCACGCATCATGCGCAGCGCATCTTCGCCAAAGCGTTCGTTGGGATCTCCCACCGCGCGAATGATTTTTTTCTCTATATCTTGTTGACCGTTGAATAAATCAAGAATTTGGAATTTGGAATTTGGACCCGCCTGCCGGCGAGGCAGGATTTGGAATTTTTTTGGAAATTGATCGTTGGAAATTGGGATTTTGAGCGCCATCGCATTGACAGTAAAATCTCTTCTTGCAAGATCATCTTCAAGACGATCAGCAAATGATACCGAATCAGGATGTCGTTTATCCGAATACTTCGCTTCCTTACGAAACGGGGTAATCTCAATGGTTTTAAGGGTTGGATCATCACTGCGCGTGATCACGCGCACGGTGCCAAACTCATTGTCATACACACTATCAGGAAACAGCCGCTGGATATCATCCGGCCGCGCGTTTGTGGTTACATCCCAGTCAGTCGGCGCGTTACCCATTATGAGATCCCGCACGCATCCGCCCACCAAATATGCTTCAAAACCCGCGCCCTCCAGCGCGGCAATAACCTTCATAATTTTTTTGGGGAGTGTATCTGCCATAGCGTAAAAATAGCACATATTTTTGATTTTTTCTATCTCTTGTGGTAACGCTGGATAAGAATGCTGTTTTTGCTAGGGAGGTGTTTATGATTACCGGTCCGCTTACTTCTTCCGTTTTTCGGAAGGTGGAATGGGCTGCCCGCACATTGAAAGTGCCGGAATTTATCACCAAAAATGAACTATTGAGTTTTAAGTGGCCAGCGCTTACGCGCGGGAAAATTCGCGTGGAGACGAACGGTTCTTATCAATGTTTTACCGCAGTCGTGTCTCTTCATTGCAACCCCGATCCCGCCAATGAAAAACCGTATAAGGGTGGATTACGGGTCGGCATATTTTCGCTCGATGTGCTCCAGATGCTTGCGGTGGTTATGACGTTCAAAAACGGCACCTTTGAAAACGGCTTCGGGGGAGGAAAATTCGGTATTGTCTTAGATAAACCAATCACCGCATATTCTGCGGCTGAAATTCACCGAATTGTGGAAATTTCGGCAGCCGTTTTTATTGAGGATCTCTTTATCAAGGGGACGCCTGTTATTTCCCCCCACGGTTTTGTGACGGCAACCGATAGCGGAAGTAAGCCCGAGCATATGGACGCAATTCACAGAAAATTTTGGGAAACAAGCGGCGGGAGGATTCTTGGATCTCCGGCAACAGGAAAAACAGAGCAGTGCGGCGGCATACCTTGGCGCGATAAAGCAACCGTCATTGGCGGCATGGAAGTGTTTGAACGACTTGCCGAGCGAGATATGCTTCCTTCGCTTCCTTCAAAACCACGTATTATCATTCAGGGACTTGGACAAGTAGGAAGCAACTTGTTGCCTCTTGCTCTCGAACGTGATTGGCTCGTGGTAGGGGTTGCTAATGCGACGGGAGGAGTACACAATCCCCAAGGCATTCCTCTTGATGCGCTTCCTGATGATCCAAATGGATCTCTTGGAATAGTGCCCGGGACACACTGCGGTAGTAAAGACATTTTGTACGCTCCATGCGAAATTCTCGCTCTTGCGGCCAGTGAAAATCAACTCACGAAAGCGAATGCATCAAAAGTAAGTTCTGAGACAAAGGTAGTTATGTCTTTCGCCAACTATCCCACGAGCGCAGAGGCGGATGAGATATTACAGGATCGCGGCGTATTCATTATACCGGATATTTTGTGCAACGGCGGCGGCGTTTCGGTGTCGTTTTGGGAATGGGCTCTTTCGTTTGGTGTGCCGACTCACCCGATTGAAACACGCAGAGGGGTCGAAATTCCGAAAACGCCAGATGAAATACGCAAAAAACTCACGCTCGTCATGCGAGATACCACGGATCAGGTATGTGACTATGCTCATCAGTACGAAGCGAGTTTAAGTGACGGCGCATGGCTGAAAGGCGTACATACCGTAAGTAAAGCGCTGATCGAAAAACACGGCCGTCGTTGGGCGCCGCGTATGGTGCATGCATAAAAACAAGCTCTCGCAATCCGCGAGAGCTTTTTGTGTGGGCTATATAAAACTCCATTCCCATCTTCCGCATTTCGGACACCATTTCCACCAGAAAAACCACCACCAATACCACATAAGAGCACCACACCGGCAAATATGGTGAAGCATTATTTACCCCCGTTTCTTTTTCTCCCATGGCTCGGTCTTACTGTGACGCTGGCGATCAAGCGCCTTTTTGGTAAGATTGTCGCCGTGATAATATCGCTTCCCTTTGCGTGTTTGTTTTTTCATACAAACGTATTATAGTATATATTTTTATTTAAAGAAAATTTAAAATTTTTCTTTGCTTGCCCTACGAAGCTTCAGCGAAGTACGGGGCGGCAAATTCTTTTATAAAAATTCAATTTCAAAATTTAAGAAAAAAGAAAGGCGCAGTACCCGAAGGTCGTGCGCCTGATTACTGGAACTCGTTGCTCGCGCCCGGACTCGTTCTAGCCGACGACGAGGTACGGCATGCCGCCAGGCAGAACCGACCACATCTCCCTCGGCATCTGGTACTGCACCTTGTTGATGCCGACGCCCAGCTGGAAGAGCTGTTCCATGCGCTGATGGAGACCAGTCCACTGGTTGCCGTGCTTGTCGTTGCAGGCGTTGAGGAACGACCAGCCACCACCACCGGACTTCTTGAACTCGTCGGGGAGTTCGTCCAGCATCGCCTCGATCTCGGCCTTGTGGCTCTGGAGACGCTCGGGATGAAACTCGACACTAACGATGCCCTCGGCCTTGATGTGTTTGCTAGTATCCTCACCGTCACGGAACAAGCAGTCCATGAAGATGGCGTTGACCCGCTCGGGGTCGAGAACTGTTTGCGTGCTCATTCTGCTTTCCTCCTTCCATGGTGTTTGGATTTCATGCCATCTTA
>CAYHZD010000060.1:0-4191 GCA_964361035.1 uncultured Candidatus Saccharibacteria bacterium | reverse complement strand
GATCATGTCCGCGAAGGAGTATCGAACACCAATCTGCAAAAAATTCTCAAACAAATCGGGTTTACTATTGTTGATTCGAGGGAAACATTTGGATTCTTTGGGAAATTGGCATGGGAGATAAATCATCTCGCTCTTTCTCAAAGCATGATGCTTGGGGGGCTCGTGTTTCCTCTATTGTATCCACTCATCATTCTCGACACCATGATACCAAACGCCAACGGACTGGGAGTTGCCATGCTTGCTCAAAAAGAATGAGCTTATATTCTTTCTAATACTATCTCCCACTCATAATACCCGAGAATCGGCAGCTTTATTTTTCTCAACGCAGCAAACAAACGGTTATATATAAATAGTTGCCTATTCTTCAAAAATAACCTCCGAACAAAAAAATCAACGATGGGAAAATACAGTTGGTTTTTTCTGTTTTCTATGATTCGAAATACTCTTTTATCTATGAACCGGAAAAGCTGCCAGTCCTGCGTGTATTCACGCAGATGAGTAACGTCCATTACCCACTTGCCGTCTCTTCTATAATAGTACCATCCGTACCACTTCTTAAATATCGTGGAAATATAGATAATGCTTCCTTTTTTCGTCACTCGAGAAATGGTTTTAACCATTGTATTATCATCAACATGCTCAATAACAAATGTTGATATATAAAAATCAATGGAATTTCTAGAAATAGTATTGAGGCTCACTGCATCGTCAACGGACGCATGAATATGAGAATCAATTTTCTCCACCAAACGTATTCGGCTTCGCGATAAATCAATCGCGTAAATTTGTCTGTTTCGAAAATACCCGTGGCGCTTAAGCGCAAAAAGAAGAGAGCCGTCTCCGCACCCTGCATCAAGGAGGGTCGTATACCGGCGAGAATCGAGGTATCTCTTTAACGTCTCCGGAATACTGTCGCTATAGTATTGGGGCAAAAACCGTGCGTAGTCTTCTATGGTTCGTATCTTCATACAAGACCTTCTTATGCGATAAATGAATAGAGCAAGCCTAATAGTCCGGCAACATATTCCGTTGGACGCATAATCAAAAATAATACCGTATCGAAAGGACGACTTAAAAAGAGCGGGATATTGCGAACATATCCCTTTCGTATGGGGAAATAACTTACGATGCTTGCCTTCGGGCGTTTATAAAAGTATCGCATGATATCTCTCCCATACATAAAATGTTTTTTGAATAACGTCCGCAACGTGAGATTTCCTTCGTTGTGCATGACGATGCTCCTTGTTCGTGCCACCGTGTACCCGCGTTCAAGAACCTTTTGATAGAGATCCAGGTCATCACCGCCTGCCCCAAGAGACTCGTCAAGCCCGCCGATTGCATCCCAGACTGATCTGCTGAAAAACCGCGGACACTCAACCGTCTCGTCTCCCCAGTAGCACCGCCGTTCAAGATTTTTTGCACGAATCCAAATCCCCTCTCCAAATGAATCTTCCGGAAGTATAACTGCAGAAACACCCCGAAGACACAATGTTACGGCTTCTTGTACTAAACCTTTTGGTAACTCCATATCAGCATCTACCCAGTATATATACGCTCCTCTCGCTTTTGTGGCACCATAGTTTCTTTTATAGGACGCATCGAAAGATCCTTTCTTCACTTGAGGAACAAAGGTATACGTTCGACAACGATAGTTTTTTGCTATCTCCCGCGTATTATCTCTCGACTTCCCGTCTACAATGACAACTTCTATGGGTTTGTACGATTGGTTTTTGATACTCCGCAAACAATTGTCAAGAAATTTTCCTGAATTTTTTGTGGCGATCACAATTGAAACGAGATCATCCATAGTGATAGTATAGCGGATATCTGGTATGAAAAGAAATCTGGTTTCTATCATCATTCCGACCAAAAACTCGTCACATCAACTTCCGCGATGTTTATATCTCATACAACGTCAAAACTATCACCCGATCGAAATAATCATTATAGACAGCAATTCGGATGATAGAGAAAAAACAGCAAGCCTCGTAAAAAAATACCACGGCGTATTCTACACGTATGCTCCAAAGGTAAAAGAAGGGCTCTTCGACGCAACCAGAAAAAGAAATTATGCTGCAAAAAGGGCAGGGGGGGAATATATATACCACTTCGATACGGATATGGAGATTACTCCCCATGTTGTCCGAGAAGCGGTAGCGCTTTGTAAAAACGGGTACGATGCCATCATCATCCCGGAAGACTCGTTTGGCGAAGGCATATGGGCAAGTGCAAAAAACCTGGAACGCAGGTTTTTTTGGGGGGACGACACGGTGGAATCACCGCGGTTTTTCAAAAAAACCGCCTGGAATGCAGTGGGAGGGTATGACGAGGAAATAGCAGGCGGCGGCGATGATCGGGACATCTATCACACGTTGAAAGAAAAGGGGTACAAAGTAACCCGAACAAAAAATATCATCTTGCACAACGAAGGCACGCTTCACTTAACGTACCTTATGAAGAAACAGTTCATGTATAAAAGAGAGGCTATAAAATTTATCCGCAAGCGTCCGCTCATGAGCATCATCAGTTACTTTCCTATACGGAAATCCCATATAACAAAATGGAGAATGTTCGCCGCAAGACCCAAAGATACACTGTGTTTGGTCATCATGAAAGCCTGTGAAAGTATGGCCGGATTATGCGGCATCCTCTATTCCCTGATGAAATGAGGCAAGCGATGCGTCGATGACCTCCCGCCATCGTGGCATAGCGATACCGAGCACATCGTGTGTATACACCGCGCGTAAACCACCGTACTGTGGATACCTATTGGGTGTTTTTTTCAAGTATGACACAATACTCATACGCTCAAGGCCTCTTGCGACTCCGTACATTTTTTCTATAAGATACGTGCCTAATTCGTACGGAGTAAACACATCCGTGGTCGCCACGTGATACATTCCGGGCCTCCGCTCCGTAACAAGCGCTTCTATCACACGACAAAGTAACGGAACCTGTGTCAGCGTAAGATATTGATCGTCAAAAAGCGGATACAGTTGGCCTTTATCATAGAGGCAAAGAATTTTACCGACGTAGTCAAGCGCAGGATCATACACGGGCAGGGTAACGTTTCCTATACGAACAATTGCCGCGTTTGTGTACGCGAGCACCGCGCGCTCCGCTTCTCTCTTGGTCCAACCATACCATGAGAGATGATGCGCGGCGTCCCTCGGCACGGCATGCTCGCTATATGGACCTTTGTTCTGCTTTGTTCCGGAAAACACCATATCCGTGGAAATATGAATGAGAAATGCATCACAGGATTTGCTCATTCGGACGACGTTTTGCGTGCCCGCGACGTTTGTTCTCCAGGCTAATCCGGACATATCTCCCCGCTGTTGTTCCGCAAGAGCCGCATTTCGAAATGCGGCGAAGTGAACAACGACATCTGGTCGAAATCCGAACACACGCGTCTTCACCTGTTCTTCATTGAGAATATCAAGCTCACGGTGGCTAGGCGCAAACATCACAATATCTGATCGTGTCGATGCCCAACGTCGATAGTGAGAGCCGATAAAACCTGTTCCTCCTGTAATAAGTACTCGTTTTTTCATGGGCATTATGGTTTAGCTACTATATGAATTTTCCACGCGCCGATTGGGATATTTGGCAGAAGCATCGTTTCCAGTGTCATGGGATAGTTCATCACAAAATCAAAAACCGTTCGCCACACCCGTCTCACGATCATCAATGCAGACGTTTCGCTTTTCGGAGATCTGATAAGGCTACTGTTGGAATACTCATGAGCCCTCGCCTCTCCCAGAAAAACCCGCAGCAGCCACTTCGGTAGAAAAAATGTTATGAGGAACAGACACTGATAAAAAAAGTGCTCGCTATATGCTTTTGATACAATGGTAAAACCATGCCGAACCAATAACATCTGAACGCTTTTGTGGGTAAATTCCGGGTGGATATGGCCGAAGTATTTGTACGTGAGGTTTTCTCCGATATGCGTTTTCTGAAATACCCATGTATACGTCAATGCCTGCCCCTCGCACGGAACCACGAGAAAGAACGTTCCGTTTTTTTTGAGCACCCGCTTCACTTCTTTTAAGAAATAATCAATGTCCGGTACGTGTTCCAGAACGTCCAAACAAATGCAGACATCAAAAAAATTATCTTTATAGGGAAACCGATTGTTATTGACAATGGCATATTTGACTTTCCCGCTTCCGAGCTTTTTGGCATAGG
>CAYHZD010000059.1:0-4197 GCA_964361035.1 uncultured Candidatus Saccharibacteria bacterium | reverse complement strand
AGGTAATAATACAATCAATGGAATTTTCCTTGATGCCGTTGTCTTTTGATGAATCTCCGAAAATAATTTTTGTCCAAGCGTCCTTTTTCGCTTCTTTGTAAAATTCGCCAACGCCTGTGATGTTTGCTTCCGCTTTTTTTCGGAAAATACCAAAAACGTCGGGGTCATGTTTTTCTAATTTCTCGCCCTTAATTCTAACTAACTTAAACTCGCCGGTTTTTGTATTTGAGGCATAACGGACAGTTTCGCTAAAAGCGACCATCAAGAAATCTCGTATTGCTTTATCTTTTATTTCCTGTATCGCTTTTTTAAGTTTTGCCAGCTTGATTATTGCCTTTTCTTTAAACCAAAAATTAAGATTCTTAAAATTCGGTTTCTTAATCTCACCGTCTTTGATCTTTTCTAATCTCTCAAGCAGGGCGAAATACTCTTTTGTTAATCTTTGAGGATTGATCGGCGTAGTTTTTGCTTTTGCTAAAAAAATGGCCAATGGGTTTAAATCAATGCCATAAGCATTTCTGCCTAAAACCTTGCTTTCAACGAGAGCCGTGCCGGAGCCGCAAAAAATATCGCAAATCGTATCGCCGTCCTTGCTGTAAATTTCTAACAATCTACGCGCCACTTGCGGGATAAACATTGCGGGGTAGGTATGTATCCCGTGAGTATATGTTTTGGTATTTTCTCCTCGATAATCCCACGAGTAGTCTATGCGCCGAGTATACTTTTCATTAGATCGCTCTCTGTCTACCCGTGATTCAAGATTGCGGATTATTTTTACAACAACGCCGCGAATTTCCACCTCATCACGATAAATTGGAAAAAGGGTAGGGTTCGCCGGCTGTAGCCGGAATCTATCCTTTTCTCGATACAGTTTTTTGAGCGTTGCTTCGTTATCATCAATGATCGCAACCACTGTTTGCCCATTATCTGCTGCTTCCTGTTTCCGGATGACAACAATATCTCCGTCAAAGATACCTTCCTCAATCATGCTATTGCCCTGAACTCGCAACGCATAATGTTTTCCTTGTTTACTTATCTCGTCTTTAGTAATAGTTATGGTTTCGTCCGATACCTCAATCGCCTCAATCGGTTGTCCGGCGGCGATTGCCCCCACAATTGGTATTTCTATAGTTTGTTTTTTATCAACTGCTGAAACAGCGCGCGGCTGATTGAATTCTTTTTTAAGTTGTCCTGCTTCTTGTAACTTTTTGATGTAATAATGGGCGGTAGAAACAGAAGCAAGCCGAAATTTACGCTTGATCTCCTCAAGAGAGGGGGCATAGTCATGTTTGGCCTGATAGCCCCTCACAAAATCAAGGACCCCTTTTTGCTTTTTGGTAATCATAATGCTATTATAGAAAATAATTAGAAAGTATACAAATATGAGTTATACACATGACAATGAAAAATGACGCAGTTTATTTTACTAAACAGCCGCCAAAAATTTGTCAGCCGAAGCGAGGGCGCGGCGGAAGGGGAAAAAATTTGATCGCTAAATTTGCTTGCGTCGGAGCAAGATTGCGTTAATCGCAACGATGACTGTGCTGGCCGACATAAGCCCGGCCGCAAGCGCCGGTTGAAGGATGATTCCCTTAAACGCAAGTACCCCCGCCGCCAAAGGCAACGCAACGACGTTGTATCCGGTCGCCCAAAAAAGATTTTGAATCATCTTCGAGTACGTCATGCGGGATAATCTGATTATCTTTACAATGTCCCGGGGATCATTCCTCACAAGGATAATGCCCGCCGATTCAATGGCAACATTCGTGCCGGCGCCAATCGCGATGCCGAGATCGGCCTGTGTTAAGGCCGGGGCGTCGTTGATGCCGTCCCCCACCATCGCAACTTTGAGGCCGCGTGTTTGAAGCTCTTTCACTTTTTCAGATTTCTCGTGGGGCAATACCCGCGCGAAGTATTCGTCAATGCCAAGCTTGCCCGACACCCACTTTGCCACGTCTTCGGAATCACCGGTGATCATCGCCGACTTCACGCCCATAGCCTTAAGCGCCGTGATAGCTTCCCGGGATTCTTCCCGAATAATATCGGCGAGAGCAATTGCGCCTAAGAGCGCGCGATCTTTTACCGCAAAGATGATGGTCTGCCCTTTTTTGCCGGCCACTTGGATCTGTCCGGAAAGTTCGCTTGGAATATTAATCCCAATATCCTCAAGAAGCGCCTGTCCGCCGACCATCACTTCTTTTTCTTCAATGAACGCTTTTACTCCTTTGCCTTTCACCGCTTCAAATTTTTTGGGCTCCTTAAGCGCGAGCCCTTGTTCTTTTGCTTTGGCGACCACGGCTTTTGCAATCGGATGTTCTGACAGGGCATCGAGCGAAGCCGCTAACTGCAAGGTTTCTTCTTTAGTGTACGTGCCCGCCATAGCTTTAGCGGCGGCGGGGCCGCCTACACTCCAAACTTCGACCACGCCGAACTCGCCTTTGGTTAAGGTCCCCGTTTTGTCGAAAAGCACAGTGTTAACTCTGCGGGCGGCTTCCAACGAAAGCCTTTCTCTTACGAGAAAGCCGTTTTGGGCCGCTTTGGTGGTTGAGATAGACGCAACCAGCGGCACGGCGAGCCCCAAGGCGTGCGGACAGGCGATAACAAGCACCGCTACAAGCCTGGCTATTGCAAAGCCGACTGCGGCGCCCGCTAAAAGCCACGAAGTAAAAGTGATGAGTCCCCCGGCAATGGCGATGATAGTTAAATAGAGAGCGGCTCTGTCCGAAAGTATTTGAAGCCGCGATTTTGATGCCTGTGCCTCGGCCACCAGACGCATAACTCCGGCAAGAAATGTTTTTTCTCCGATGTGTGTAACCTTTATCTTTAATGCGCCATCGCCGTTTATGGTGCCGGCAATCACTGCGCCGTCTTCTTTTTTCGAAACCGGCCTTGACTCTCCGGTAACCATCGCCTCGTTCACATCCGATTCGCCGTCTGTGACGGCGCCGTCTGCGGGAATTTTCGCGCCGGGCCTTACAAGCACCGTGTCGTTTTCACGGAGTTCAGAAAGAGGAATGGTTTCTGTGTTCCCGTTGCGAATGATTTCGGCAGTATCGGGAAGCAATTTTGAGAGCTCCTTAAGGGCGCCCTCTGCCCCCGAGACCGCGCGCATTTCAAGCCAGTGGCCGAGAAGCATCACGGTGATAAGAGTCGTAAGCTCCCAGAAGAGTGCTTCTGCATGAGCAAACACGGCATATATGCTCCAGAGATAGGCGGCGGAGATGGCGACGGCGATAAGGGTCATCATGCCGGGCAGTCTTCCTTTAATTTCTCGCCATGCGCCGGCAAGGAAAACCCCGCCGCCGTAGAAAAATATAATCGAGCCAAACACAAGCGGCATATAGGCTGACCCCGGAAACTCCGGCGGAGACCACCTAAAAATCTTCTGGGCTACATCGGCATACAGCACAACGGGAATTGTGAGAATCAGGCTTATCCAAAATTTTCTAAAGAACACCGCCGTGCTGTGGCCGGCATGCGTATCGTGCGCCGCGGGGAGAGTCTCTTCTTCCTTCTTTTTTGCAGGAACAAGATTCATGCCGCACTCCGGACACATGCCCGGACTTCCCCGCTTTATTTCAGGATGCATTGGGCAGGCGTATATGGTTGTCCCTTCGGTCAATTTCATTTTTTCAGGGTATCATGTTTAATTTCGCTCTTACAGCAAAAATTCCCCGTCTAGACGGGGAATTTTTGCCGCTTCCGCTTTCACTTATGAAGCGGAGGCAAAAAGCGTTTTGCAAGGCTCGCCCTCGTCATTTGCAAAATGCTTTTTGCCGGAGGCTAGAACGTCTGCCGGGGAGGTACAGTGGGACCGCCTACGTTTACCATAGTGGGGCGATCGCGGTACCCGCGGGCGCTTGTCGCGATCCACACGATAAGCGCGATGAGGAGCAGGACGAGAATCAACAAGAGGAGCCATCCGAATACATCCGAACTGAAGAGAGAGGCGAGCAAGAAACCATTTCGGCCGTTGCCCTTTTCTGCAACATCGCCCGCCGGCTTTACCGGCACAGTGAGGATTGAGTTCACCGATTGCTGGCGGTCAGCGCGGTCGCGGTACATCAAAGAGGCGTTGAACGCCAAGGCACCCCCCGTAGGCAGGTTATCCCGTATCTTGCCTCGCACTACAATCGCACTCTGGCTCTTAGGCGAGATGGGACCGATTAAGAATTCGACATACGTCAGCGTCTGGGT
>CAYHZD010000058.1:0-4206 GCA_964361035.1 uncultured Candidatus Saccharibacteria bacterium | reverse complement strand
CTAAAATATCTTCCTCTTTTGCAATCAAGTATTCTTTGTCGCCGACCTTAATTTCGTTTGGGCCGTATTTAGAAAACAAAACAATCTGGCCCTTTTTGATTGATAAGGGAACTACACGCCCATCGTCAAGCCGTTTGCCCTCGCCCACCGCAATAACTTTGCCTTGTTCGGGACGTTCTTTGGTGACGGTGTCCGGAATCACCAAACCGGAGCGTGTTTTCCCTTCGCGTTCCTCGGCCGAAAGCGGCTCTAAAAGCACACGATCCCCCAAGGGAATAATATGCGAAAGAGATGAAGAATTTTTCATATAGCAGGTATTATAGTTAAAAAAAGAAGGCTGTCAAGAGCCCTCACCAGCGTTGTTCTTTTTTATAGTATGGCACGGTTCTTTTTTTACGGAATGACGAGGAACAAAACGCCCCAAAAAACATTTCTGTTTGTAGGTTAATAATTCGCACCAAAGTTTATTTTCAAGATTTTCAATAGCCGTTTCTCTCCCTACTCCACTTTCATAAATCGCGTGAATTGCGTGAAGTCCTTCGTGGAGAAGATTTCGAGCTGCCGGATAATGCGGTGGCCGATGCACGACAAAGACCTCTTTATGACCTCTGCAAATTCTTCCGTACAATTGACAACGTGGACGATGAGGATCAAAAATGACATCCTTGCGATATACTTTTGTTGTCCTCAAAAAATGTACCACGCGCCTAAATACGCTATCAGCTCCTCTATCACCACAATAGGGAAGCTCTTCTTCTTGCGTAGCTGATAGTATCATGAAAACCTCCCTTCTTTGGCGTATGAAGCTACTCTCTATTTTACCCTAGCATGATTTTTCATGGTTTGCTATACTTAATTAATATGACCATGACCCACGAAAAACAAATTATTGAGGCGGTAAAGAAAACCCTGCCGGCCGTAATCTCCATTGCAGTTTCAAAGGATCTTGAGCTGATAGAAAAAACCCTGCCCTTTCAGGAATACGGCATCATGCCGCAGCTGGAGAATCTTCCCACCGACGATCAGGGGCGTGTGAAGCTCGGCGGCGGATCCGGTTTTATCGTAAGCAGTGACGGCGTCGTGCTCACCAACAAACACGTCATTATGGATCCGCAGGCAAGTTATACGGTCGTAGATGGCGAAGGCAAACAATATGCGGTGCGGATTCTTGCGCGCGATCCGGTACAGGATGTGGCGATCTTAAAAATTGACATACCCGCAGGAGAAGCAACAAGCGGGAAAAAATGGCCAATTGTAGCGCTTGGCGATTCGCACCGTCTTGCGCTGGGCCAGACGGTTATTGCCATCGGCAACGCGCTCGGCGAATTTCAAAGTACGGTTTCTACCGGCATTGTTTCGGGCCTCTCCCGTTTTATTACCGCCGTCACCGATATGCAAGGCAACACCGCGCGACTTCGAGGTCTTATTCAGACTGATGCTGCCATCAACCCCGGCAATTCCGGAGGGCCACTCCTCAACTTAGCAGGTGAAGTGATTGGCATTAACGCCGCCGTGGTGTTCGGCGCGCAAAATATCGGTTTCGCCATCCCCATCGAAAAAGCAAAACGCGATCTTGCCGATATTGCGACCCGTGGCCATATTTGCCGGCCGTTCCTGGGCATTCGCTATGTGCTTTTAAATCCCGCCTTTGCCAAACGCTACAATCTCCCCATGGATCACGGGGCACTTTTAATGCGCGAGAATATTCCGGGTGACCACGCCGTCGTGCCCGGGAGCGCCGCTGAAAAAGCAGGGCTCCGCGAACACGATATTATTCTCACCTGTAACAATGAGCCCCTTACCGAACAAAAAACAATTGAGGATATGCTTGAAAACGCTTCCCCCGGCGATGAAATTACCCTTTCCATCTTCCGCAACGGCAAAGAAAACGAGGCGAAAATAACGCTGGAGGAATGGAAGTAAACAGTTGCTTGCGGAACATAAGGCAATCAATTATAATAAGATCATTAACAATCATCTTAAATAACATACGCAAAATGAGTATCACAAAATCGCTCGCTGACATCCTTGCAATAGTGTTAATCATGGGTATCGCTGTCCTCGCTTTAATCAGTATTGCAGCCGTCTGGAAATTTATCGAAATACAAAATATTATATATAAAACTTATTTTTCGCTTGGTATCCTTTCGGTCGCATATGTAATTAGTGTGGTTGCGGCTCGCCATTGGGAAACACATCAAGATCATGATAGCGCAAATAATATCCCAATATAAAACATGATTGCATAATACTTTTTTATGTTTGCCACAATCAGAAAAATAGCCATTGCTTTCCTTATTATTTCAATCGGAGCATTTGCGTTTTTCGGCATACTCTCCATTTGGGAAGTTATTGAAAAACAAGATGTCTTTAAATCGCTTACCTCCATGGGAATAATCTCGTTTGCAAGTTTTCTTATTATCCTTATCGCTATGGAACGCGAAGGGAAGCTCTGGCACCTTACCGCAAAAAATGGAACGCAATTTTCTGTTGGGAGGGTAATTGCCGCCCTCGGCATCGTCATGTTCGTGTTGTATTTATTATTTATTACATCTCGTTTTTATTAAACATCAAACTTTTGAGAGATTGAAATTTCAGAGAGTCTTGTTACCATAGCGACCGCAAAATAACAAGTCATCCATCTTACCGCAACAAACGCTTACTGAACAAAAAACAATTGAGGACATGCTTGAAAACGCCGCTCCGGGCGATGAAATAACCCTCTCCATCTTCCGCAACGGCAAAGAAACCGACGCAAAAATAACACTCGAGGAATGGAAATAAAAAATACCTGTCGTCTTAAGACAGGCTGTACCAATGAATATACGTTAAAAAAACGGCATAAAATTTGCGACAGCAAAAAGGATGAACGATGCCATACCTGCTCCAAACGACCATATCGCGTATTTTGCGAAAGGAAATACAATTTCCTTTCGCATATCCAGCTTATCGAGATTATAGGTAACACGCGCCAACCCTAAAAGACCGAACATCATAGAGGATAGTAAGAGAGTCCATGCCGTAGGAACAAGAGTTGTCCAAATGATCGGTTCTGCGTCTGGACCGAACATATATAATATAAGAAAAACGGCGGTCAAAAGGAGCATCCCAGCAGACAACATAACGATGTATGTTAGAAAGTTGGCGGCATGATTATCGGCTTTCATTGACATCTTTTCTCCTCCTTAATGAAAGATTATTTAAATCTTATATACATCATCAACACAGAAAAAACAAGGAGAAAAAGAAAATGAGAGGAAACAAAAGGATATATAAGTGTAAAAACGTAAAAGAGTCTTATTACTATAGCGATCGCAATGTAGTAAGATATCAATAAAAATATCGCTATGGGTTAAAATGCTCGCGCACAAACGAATCGTCGCCAATATCATCGGCTACAATTAATTTTAATTCGCGCTCCTCGAGCCCAAAAAACTCCCTCAAAAGATTTATTTCGTCTCGACAATCATAAGGCTGTATCCATACGCTCTTTTGCAGTTGCAGAAATCCGAGTCGTTTAAAGAATCCGCGCAAAGCTTCTCGTTTAGTGCGATGACGCTCTTGTATATCAAAAATAACCATCCACCATTTTCCATTCCATTTCTTTTGTTTTTTTATTGCAAGATGATTCACTTGTAACCAGCTTGCTTTCTTGCGTCCTTTTTCGGTCAATTCAATATAAAGTTGATTATCTATGGTGCGCATAATAAGATCACCGGATTTTCGTAGACGATAAAAAGCGTTAAATATATCCTTTCTATGATATTGACTCCCCTTCTTAAATGCTTTTAACACATTAACAATAAAAAATGGTGACGTAGCGGCAATCGCAACAATCCCCACGATACCAATCCAAATAAGAATGTCCTGCGCTATCGCGCTTTTTGGCTTTTTAAAATAATATCTTGCTCTGCTCATATGATAGTTTCAAATAGCTTATGATGAGATGGAGAACACGACTGACTTACTTCCTTGCGACCGCTTTGGTAGTAAGTCACCCACACAATAACAATACCATAACCATATAACAATACTATTCTGATCATTCTCACTAATCAATTCTACCCAACTATCCGATCAATGCTTTCACAAACGCGCCGAGGGTGTAGGCGATAATGGCGGCAATGCCGCCCACCAGTAGCATTTCAAAACCCGCAAACCAGCGGGAGCGTTTAATGAAGAAACTGCGAAGGACTCCCACACCAA
>CAYHZD010000057.1:0-4335 GCA_964361035.1 uncultured Candidatus Saccharibacteria bacterium | reverse complement strand
GCATTATATTTAATAATATGAGAATCACAAGCCCTGCGTTTGAACACAATCAATCAATCCCCATCACCTACACGTGCGATGGCGAAAACATCAACCCGCCGCTTATTTTTTCTGATTTGCCGTCTGGGGCACAGAGTTTGGTACTAATCATGGATGATCCGGATGTGCCAAAAAACATTCGGCCGGATGGCATGTGGGATCATTGGCTCGTGTGGGATATGCCGGCCAGGACCACAGAAATTTTAGAAGGACAAAGCCCGCCGGGTATTATCGGTAATAATTCCGGCGCTAAAAAAGGATATGCGGGTCCATGCCCGCCTGATCGCGAGCATCGTTATTTTTTCAAACTCTATGCGCTTGATATTCCTACCCTTAATCTTGATACGACTGCTTTAAAAAAAGAAATTGAAGCGGCTATGGAGGGGCATATTCTTGCGCAGGACGAACTTATCGGCCTCTATAACCGCGCGCGTTAATGTTCGCTTGGGGGCTTGACCTCATCTCTTCTTTCCATTAACCTTGTGGCTATCTATGGCACGCGCAGTAAACCCAGATGTTGAGGCTTTTGCCCGTATCAAAGTTGCCGGCGTCGGCGGATCGGGCATGAATGCGGTTGATCACATGGTCGCCAATAAGGTAGGCGGCGTTGATTTTTTGGCGATTAATACCGATGCACAGGATCTGCATCATTCTGTCGCTTCCAAAAAAATTCATATTGGCAAAAATCTCACCAAGGGCTTGGGCACGGGCATGAATCCGGAAATCGGCCGCCAAGCCGCCGAGGAAACAAAAACAGAAATTCAGGAAGCGCTTAAGGGAGCAGACATGGTGTTTGTCGTCTGTGGATTAGGAGGAGGCACCGGAACGGGCGGCTCACCCGTCATTGCCGATATCGCAAAAGCTCAAGGCGCTTTAACCGTCGCGGTAGTCACCAAACCATTTTCCTTTGAAGGGGCCGAACGCGCGCGCATTGCCGATGAAGGTCTTGAGCGGTTAAGCAAAGCAGTGGATGCCGTGATTGTAATCCCCAATGATCGCTTGCTCGGCATTATTGAAAAGCAAACAAGTTTTTCTGACGCATTCGCGTTGTGCGATAATGTGTTGCGCCAAGCCGTGCAAGGAATCTCTGATCTTATTACTATGCCTGGCATTATCAATGTGGATTTTGCCGATGTGCGCGCCGTTCTTCAAGATGCCGGATCGGCTCTTATGGGTATTGGAGGAGCTACCGGCGAGGGGCGTGCGGTAGAAGCGGCAAAAGCCGCTATTTCCTCTCCGCTTCTTGATGTGTCAATTGATGGCGCTAAGGGCGTTCTTTTCTCTATTGCCGGCGGACCCGATATGACCATGTGGGAAGTCAATGAGGCGGCACGCATCATCACCGAGCCCATTGATAAAGAAGCAAAAGTTATTTTTGGCGCCGTTCACGATGAGCGGCTGCGCAAAGGAGAATTGAAAGTTACGGTGATTGCCGCTAATTTTCCCGATCGTCTCATCGCGCTTACTACTTCGCGGTTTGGCAGTGCGGCAAATCATGTGCCGGGACCGCAAGGATCGCAAAAGGATTCTACTCATCCTATGTCGCCGAAGTCCGCTATCTCGCCATCGCGAGTCGCATCTCCCTCGCGCGTTTCCACCGCCGATGAAGAAGAAACCAACGAATGGGATTCCATCCCCGCGTTTTTGAGACGGAAGAAATAAAATCTAAAAAAAGGAGAGAGATTATGCCACATATTCACAAGAACATTGATTTTACTGTTGAAGTGTTTATCGTTTTTGCAAATACCGTGCTTCTTCGTAAGCATGATAAGTATGGCATTTGGTTAAGTGTAGGCGGTCATATTGAGCTTAATGAGGATCCGAACCAAGCTGCAATACGGGAAGTAAAAGAAGAAGTAGGACTCAATATAAGACTTGTTGACGATTTGCTACCTTTTGAGCGGGCAACCCCTGAATACAAGGAGTTGATTCCGCCAAAATTTTTGAATAGACATAGAATTAATGATATACATGAACACGTCACACTCACTTATTTTGCTACTACAGACAACCATGCTATCCAAGTCGGATTAGATGAGAAAAGTAGCGAATTGAAATGGTTTACGAAAGAAGAAATTGAAAGTAACACCGAAATCCTTGATAGGATAAAAGTTTATGCTCTCCGTGCGTTAGCAGAAGTTCGTAGTTCAAAATAGCCTCCGTCCGCATATGTTATATTTAATCTGGCCTAAACTAAGTTTAGGCAGGCCACTCCTCGATCAAGAGGAGTTTTTTTTCACCGGAAGCGGATTCAATCGGTAATTGGGACCAAATTTCTTCGGTAATAAAGGGGAGAAACGGGTGCAGGAGTTTCAGCGAGGTGGTCAGCGGGTGAAGTAATACGGCCGGCGTTTCGGGCCCCGCTTCTTTTTTGGCGGCTTCCAGATAGACATCGCAGAATTGATGCCAGAAAAAATCATAGAGTCCGTGCAACGCGGCCCCAAATTCATATTGTTCTAGGTGTTTATCTGTTGCTTTCATAACGTTTTTTAACTCATCGAGAATTTGTTTATCATATTTTGTAAGTTGAGAATTTTGAATTTTGAATTTTGAATTTTGAATTTGTTTGGTTATTGTATCTTGGTTATTGGTTATTCCGCTTTGTGTTAACACAAAGCGGCTCGCATTCCACATCTTATTTAAGAATTTTTTCCCCGCCGTGAGCGCAGTCTCGCTCCAATGAATATCCTGTGTGCCGCTTGTCTGCCAAATCAAACCGAATCGGAGCGCGTCAACACCATATTTCTCTATCATATCAACGGGATCTACCACATTGCCGATACTTTTTGACATTTTTTGCCCCTTTGCGTCAAGAATGGTGGCATGCGTATAGACGGTACGGAAGGGGATAGAACCAGTGAGCTCAATACCAGAATAGATCATGCGTATGATCCAGAGGAAAAATATTTCTCTTGCCGATGAAATCATACTTGTGGGATAAAATGTTGTGATGTCTTTTGTTTTTTCTGGCCAGCCGAGCGTGGCAAACGGCCAGAGCGCCGAGGAAAACCATGTATCAAGCACATCTTCCGTATCCGGTAATGGGATAGCATGACCCCACCAAAGCTGGCGCGAAATATTCCAGTCTTTGAGTTGCGCAAGCCATGCAAGCGCGATGCGTTTACGTTGCGCAGGAACGAATGTTATTTGGTCTTGCTTAATCGCTTTTATGGTTTTTTTGGCAAGTTCGCGCATGGAAAGAAACCATTGTGCTGAAAGGAGTGGTTCAATGACCGTATCGCAGCGTTCACATCGCCCCACATTATGGATATACGGTTCTTCTCGCTCAAGAACCCCAAGCTCTTTGAGTTGCTTAAGAAGGCGCTCTCGACATTCGGACGCCTTAAGGCCCGCGTAATGCGATCCCGCTTCCCTCGTCATTCTTCCTTGCTCGTTAATAACGAATAGGGAAGGGAGTTTATGGCGTTCGGCGATTTCAAAATCAAGCGCATCATGCGCCGGCGTTACTTTAACCGCCCCCGTGCCAAAAGAAGGATCAATTGCTTTGTCCGCGATAATAGGGATTTCGCACCCTTGTATGGGAAGGATGAGTGTTTTGCCAACGAGGTTTTTATAACGTTCGTCTTTTTGATTGACGGCCACTGCCGTATCGCCCAGCATGGTTTCCGGGCGCGTGGTTGCCACCGTGATATGACCAGAGCCGTCCGCAAACGGATAGGCGATGTACCACAGTGTCCCTTGTTCTTCCGTATGTACCACTTCCAGATCGGAAATCGATGTTTGACAACGGCTGCACCAATTGACGATGCGTTTGCCGCGATAGATCAGTCCTTTTTTGTGATAATGCTTAAAAGCGGCCTTCACTGCTTCCTGATATTGTTCGTCCATAGTGAAGCGTTTGCGCGACCAGTCGCACGAAAGTCCGAGCGCCATCAATTCTTTATCAATAGCGTCGCCATTTTCGCGCATCCATTGCTCCATGCGCTCCAAAAATTTTTCTTTTCCCAGATCAAAACGTGTTTTATTTTCTTTGCGTAATTTTCGCTCTACCACATATTGGGCGGCAATGCCCGCGTGGTCTTTTCCGGGCAAAAAAAGCGCTTTGTATCCTTCCATGCGCCGCTTGCGAATCAGCACGTCTGAGAGGATATTCTCAAGCGCGTGCCCGATGTGGATATGGCCCGTAATATTCGGGGGCGCCATCATAATCGTGAATGTTTGATCCGCGTGAGGATTATCCGCCCGAGGCGGATGCGCCTCTGGCGCAAAAAAGCCCGATTCCATCTCGCGTTGATAGATCGCGGCCTCCACCGCTTTGGGATCATAGGGTTTTGA
>CAYHZD010000056.1:0-4408 GCA_964361035.1 uncultured Candidatus Saccharibacteria bacterium | reverse complement strand
CCCACGTTTGCTTCCACTTTAAACTCACGGCGCATGCGATCCACGATAATTTCCAAATGCAACTCTCCCATGCCGGAAATAATCGTCTCAAGCGTTTCTTGATCAGATTTAATGCGAAAGGTGGGATCTTCCTCGGCCAAGCGTTTAAGCGCCATACCCATGCGCTCCTGATCCGCTTTTGTTTTTGGCTCAATCTTGAGGGACACGACGGGCTCGGGAAAGGTAATCCGTTCCAATAAAATTAAATGATTCGCATCAGCAAGGGTATCGCCGGTGGTTGTGTCTTTCAGCCCGATCATAGCGCCAATTTCTCCGGCAAACACTTCGGCAACTTCTTCGCGATGATTGGCATGCATGCGCAAAATTCTTCCTACGCGCTCTTGCTCTCCTTTCGTGACATTATAAACATAAGAGCCGGCTTTTACGACGCCGGAATAGACCCGAATGTAGGCAAGTTGTCCCACATATGGATCGGTCTGAAGCTTAAAGGCGAGCGCGGTGAACGACGCTTCGTCAGAGGCCGTGCGGGTGATCATGTTTTGCGTTTTCGGATCAATGCCTTCTACGGGCGGCATATCAAGCGGACTGGGCAGATAATCCACTACGGCGTCCAGCACAAGCTGTACTCCTTTATTTTTAAGAGCTGATCCGCAAAAAACAGGAATAAGGCGCACCACAAGACACGCCTTGCGCAATGCCGCCTTTAGTTCTTCCACGCGTATCTCTTCTCCGGCAATATATTTTTCGGTAAGCACTTCGTCGGTTTCGGCAATCTTCTCTACTAACTTTTCTCGCCACTCCTCCGCAAGCTCTTTAAGATGATCAGGAATTTCAATTTCTTTAACGTGTTCACCGTACTTCCCTTCAAACGTATAGGCCTTGCGATTCATCAAATCAATCACGCCGCGATGCTCGGATTCTTCACCAATTGGATAGGTGAGTGCAACTGCATGAGGCGAGAGGCGCTCGCGGATTGAAGAAAAACTTTTTTCAAAAGAAGCGCCGATGCGATCAAGTTTATTGATAAAACAGATGCGCGACACATGATATTTATCTGCTTGGCGCCAGACCGTCTCGGATTGCGGCTCAACACCGGCAACGCCGTCAAATACCACTACCCCGCCATCCAACACGCGCAATGAGCGTTCTACTTCTACGGTAAAGTCGACATGACCGGGAGTATCAATAATGTTAAAACGGTGTTCTTCGCTGCCGTCAGTCGGCTTCCAAAAACAGGTGGTGGCAGCCGCCGTGATCGTGATCCCACGCTCTCTCTCCTGCTCCATCCAATCCATAATCGCCTCCCCTTCATGCACCTCGCCGATTTTGTGCGAGACACCCGTATAAAAAAGCACCCGCTCGGTCATCGTGGTTTTGCCGGCATCAATGTGCGCAATAATGCCGATGTTCCGTGTTTTTTCGAGAGGATATTGGCGAGCCATGTTTTATAAAAGCTTCCGAAGCTCTCTTGTATTCAAATTAAGTTTCTTTACAAGATTATTCAACGTCCCTTTTCGTAAGGTTTTGTGATTTGGCACAATAATAATTTCCTTGCCTCCCTGATATTTTTTCACAAATTTCATATGACTTCCTTTTTGGCTTTCCAGATAAAAACCGAGGCGAGTGAGAACTCGCCTCATTTCTTTTCCAGAAATTTGAGGCGATCTAGGCATATACACCAACAGGCGCCATAAACTCGCGCTCGCTTCGGTATCCAGACCACTGAATATCTTTTTTCGTCGCATCCTCGATATAAAGTTCAATCGCCTCCTTGATATTCTTTACCGCTTCTTCAAAGGTGTCGCCTTGCGAAAAACACCCCGGCAACACCGGCACACTTACACTATATCCGCCATCCGCTTCTTCTAAAAATACGGCGTTAAATGTGAGAATATCTTTTTTAATCTTCTTTGTTTTCATAGAATATTATTACTATAGCCGATTTTACATAAATAGTCAACAAAACCCGGCATGAAGCGGGGATAAAAAATGTATCATTACCACGAAAAATGCGCAAATGCTTTGTTTGCTTCCGCCATACGATGGGTGTCCAATTTCTTTTTGATGGCAGCACCCTCGTTTTTTACGGCCAGCGCAAGCTCATCAGCAAGGCGATCGGCCATGGGCTTTCCTTTTTTGGCGCGCGATGCCTGCAGGATCCAGCGGATCGCAAGCGTAATGCGGCGATCGCCGCGTACTTCCCGAGGTACCTGATAGGTGGCACCGCCCACGCGGCGGGATTTTACTTCCACTGCCGGCGACACATTTGCGATTGCCGACTCAAAGAGCGCAATGGCATCACTCTTTCCGCTCGCCTCGCCCGCTTCGCCGGATCGAGGCGAGCTGAGAAGCGGGCCGGCTGGCGGTCCGCCGGCTGGCGGATTTTTTACGATACGATCGAGCGCGCGATACATCACGGCACGCGCTACACTTTTTTTGCCATCTTTCATGAGATGATTAATAAACTGGGCAAGGAGAATATTGCCATATTTCGGATCGGGAGCGATATTTCGTGTTATGTTTCTTTTGCGTCGCATATAAACTTAGAAACCAATTGGTTTTATATCCTATTTAGGTTTTTTAGCTCCATACCGTGATCGACCCTGTTTTCTGCCTTCCACTCCTGTCGCATCCAACACCCCGCGCACAATGTGGTACCGCACGCCGGGCAAGTCTTTTACGCGCCCGCCGCGCACCACCACCACCGAGTGCTCTTGGAGCGCGTGGCCGACGCCCGGGATATAGGCGGTAATTTCCGCGCCATTGGTGAGCCGCACGCGCGCAACCTTACGCAACGCCGAGTTCGGCTTTTTGGGGGTTACGGTTTTCACTTGCAGGCATACTCCGCGCTTAAACGGCGAGGGATGAAAAACTGGCTTGTTCTTGAGTGCGTTAAAACTATACAGAAGGGCCGGCGCCTTCGCTTTTTGAGTTTTTGGTTTTCGCCCTTTGCGAATGAGTTGCTGAATAGTGGGCATATACGTGCTCGCGTGAGCATAGAATCCACCCTACCAAAAAAAACAGCGCCTGGGAAGAGGCGCTTATGTTTTCGGCACTCGAGGAGATCTCATTTTGATTAGTATTCTTTCTGTCTGAATCTTGCGGATCAAAAGTGGGTCTGGTGTCTTCTTAAATTCTGACGAAAGGTTTTTTATAATCTCATGCGGATTTGCTCCATATCCCAAAATTCTATGACTAGAAATTGCTACATATTCGCCATCGTGGCCATTGTCTATCAATACCTGTTTAATCTGATCGAAAAAAGTGATTTCTTTCTCCAGTCCTCTTGGCATATAAAACCTCCTCTGTTGATTTTTTGTTTTTAAGTATAACAGAACTCTTCCCCAAAGGAAAGATTACAATTTTCATGTGCGAATGGAAGTAGAATTTGTCTAAACCGATGAAAACTCTATCGGCTTATACGAATCGTGTAGAACATGATCGAGAATGCGAGCGCGATGATAGCGAGTGTGAGGTAGAAGATATTCATAAATATTTTACAAATGACCGAGATTGGCTAATATCCCTGAAACTGTTTTGAGTTGTTCGTGAGATAACATATTGCAAGCGTAACAATAAAAACAGCGCCTGGGAAGAGGCGCTTACGTTCGTTTCCAAGAACTATATTTTATTGAGATGCGTAGAAGATGCCATAATTTCCAAAGAGGAATCCACCAAGGCACGAATCTATGATAGGCACTACAATTCGAGCAGGAAAGATATCGTTTTTCAGGAAAACTATGCGGATAATCTTTAGCGTAACGCTCACACGCATCGCACCAAAAAAGATAAAACGGAAGCGCTCCCGTCCATCCTTCTCGTGTTTCGTGCCCTATGTATGCTTTCCTGCCACTGCGAATAAGGAATGTCTTAAACAACGAGAGTCCGTGAAAAGCACGTTGCACGTCAAGCTGTGCCGCAATAACTCTTGCTTCGCTTCCCGGCATACTCAATCCTCCTTACGAACGAATTTCTCAAAGAAACAATAAAGGTCGCGCATTATTTTGTCAACTGTGTGAGCAGTTGTGTTTAGTAATCTAAAGCGTTGCCAGGCGTCGTAGGCTAAGGTATATTACTGTCTTGCGAAGTCGTTGGCCTAAACCTTGCTTGGGACAAGAGAGTTACCGGGCATATTCCACCGCGCGGGATTCGCGGATCACATGGACTTTGATTTCGCCCGGGTATTTAAGTTCCTGTTCAATGCGGTCGGCAATCTCGCGCGCCATGTGTTTTGCCTGAAAATCGGTTACATGCTCCGGGGATACAAATACGCGAATCTCGCGGCCCGCCTGAATTGCATAGGATTTTTCAATGCCCTCAAAGGAATTGGCAATCGCCTCAAGATCCTCAAGACGTTTTAAGTAATGCTCCACCGTATCGCGCCTCGCGCCCGGCCGGCCAGCCGAGA
>CAYHZD010000055.1:0-4408 GCA_964361035.1 uncultured Candidatus Saccharibacteria bacterium | reverse complement strand
ACCCATGACGGGTGGTATTTTGTTATGTTGTTATTTAGGGGCTTGGCTAATAAATAAAAGAGAAAAAAAGTAAGAAAAAAGGCAAGCACCCTGCTTGCCTTCATAGAGATGGAGAGTTAGCTTTTCTTCAGAAAATCTCAAGGTGGACGACTTTTTCCTCGTCACCCTCGAGATAGCCGGATTTTTTGAGACGGTCGAGACCGTCTTGTTCGTAGTTTACATCCCACTCCACAACCCGCGTGGGCGCATTGAGGTCTTGGCGGTCCGGGTCAAATGATGCGAAGTACGGAATATTTTGTTCTTTCCAAATATTCCGTCTCATCCGGTATTCCAGACGTTTGCCAAAATTACGTCCACCGAGATAATTGCGAGAGCCAAGCCAAACTCGATCACCTTCATCGAAGCATGTATGCATAGCGTCGATGAATACATGGATACTCACTCGAAGACCATTTTTTTTCTCGAGCTTTTCAAGGTATTCCCATCGGGCCGCTCCGCGTTCCATGCTCATGAATGTGTAATCTTTTTTTTGCCAGCCCTCTTTGAGTTTGCTGATGCGCAACGCGGCCTTGAGGCACTCTGCCGGCACCTTTTTTCGTGGCGGTTTTGTTGGAGATGGAATTTCTTCCCCAAGGCGAGCAGCAGCTTCAGCTTTATCGCCAAGAGGATCATTGTCTGGATTGTGGAGATTCCATAACGCATCACTCGCGATACGAGTCGCGTACTTAAAAAACTTTTCCCTCACTGCTTGCGGAATGCGCGGCGCGAAATGAGGAAGAGGTATATTATATTTTTCTTCCCTTTGTTTTCGCTCCAGCTCAATCTTGGCCAATCGCACTGCTACGGCAGCTTCTTTTTCCTTCCTTGTTGCTTCTGTAATGGCAAATAGCGCGAGACGTTTTTTACGGCGCTGCTCCATTTCTTTGGCTAGCTGGGCCCTTAGCATCTCTTTTTTCCGGGCTTCCTCACGAGCTCGGACGGTTGAGACGGATTGACGCGGTACAAGTCCGCCGTCATTAAGATTTGTGAACTCTACTGCCTTACTTTTACCCATAATGCACCTCCTTCTGATTGTGCTATCCCTAGGCCTTTTTCAGGCGTTTCTTATTGTAGAGTAAATTATATGTAAATAATTGTCAAGTCATTCATTTAGTTGACAGATAGTTAATAGGTGGAGTAAAGTGGAAGCAAGTGGAAAATAACGTTGATAACATCATTCTCTATTTATGTTTATCGGGGAGTACATCCATACGCTTGATCCAAAGAAGCGATTGGCATTGCCGGCACGGTTTCGCAAGGAGTTGGGGGGAAAGGTGGTGATTACGCGCGGACTTGATCAATGTTTGTTCGTCTACGCGCTTGCCGCCTGGGAGGAGATCGCGCAGAAACTCAACACACTGCCGGTAGGGCAAGCCGCAAACCGGAGTTTCGTGCGCTTGATGCTCGCCGGCGCTTCTGAAGCAGATATTGATCAATTGGGGCGCGTGCTGCTGCCGGATTATTTGAAGCGTTACGCGGCAATCGGCCAGAAGGTGATTATTGTCGGCGTGGGCAGCCGCCTTGAAATTTGGGCGCAGGAAAAATGGGAGGCGTATCGAAGCGAAATTGAACAGCACACGGATGAACTAGCAGAGCGACTTGGTGAGATCGGAGCTTTCTAAAAAATGGCGAGGGATATTGCATTTTATTGTTGCTATGAAAAATTTTCATCAACCCGTCATGCTCCAAGAAGTTCTTGAAGCCCTCAATCCCCAGCCCGGCCAACATTTCATTGATGCGACACTCGGAGCCGGTGGTCATGCGGAGGCAATATTGGAGCGTACCGCGCCAGACGGAATACTGCTCGGCATTGAACGCGATCCGGATATGCTTGCGATCGCAAAGGAACGTCTTCGCAAGTTTGGATCTCGCTTGGTGCCGGTGTGCGCGCCATACGATCAGATGAAAGAAATAGTGCGACAGAAAGCATTTGGACCAGTTGACGGTGCGCTCTTTGATCTCGGCATTTCATCGTGGCATCTGGAACATTCAGGGAGGGGATTTTCATTTCAGCGCGATGAGCCGCTCGATATGCGTTTTAATCCCGATGAAGGAGGGCCGACCGCGGCGGATATTCTCAATGGCACATCGCAGGAAGAATTGGCACATATATTGAGAGAATACGGAGAGGAGCCACGGGCGCGTCAGATCGCAAAAGCGATCGTGCGAAAACGAAAGCAGGGACGTTTTACGAGGACGGGTCAATTAGTTGAGTCGCTCGCGCTATGGCGGACAGATCGCAGGACACGGCATCCGGCTACCAAAATCTTTCAAGCGTTGCGTATTGCGGTAAATGGCGAACTTGAAATTTTAGAACGAGGACTTGCGGCGGCAGAAGACCTCTGCGAGCCAAAAGGCAATATCGTTGCCATCGCATTTCACGGTTTAGAGGGAAAGATTATTAAAAAAATACTACGGCCTTCTAAGACGCGCGCGCCGTCTTATCAGGAGATAAAGGATAATCCGCGTGCGCGATCCGCCCATTTATATCTATGCGAAAAATAATCAATTGTTTTCTTCTTTCTCTCTTTTTTGCGCTCGGCGCGTTAACGCTTTTGTGGCACAACGCGGCGATTGCCGACGCGGCGATCGCGCGCCGCCTTGCCGAAGAGCGCGATGAGCTTGAGCGCATTACCTTAATGCAGGAAGCCGCCGCCATACGGTTTACCTTGCGGGAACTTCGAGCGCGCGCGGATGCGCTTGGCTTTGTGCCCATCGAGCGGCCTCGCTTTGTAAAACGAGAAGACGAGAAGCCTTCATTGGCTTCCCGCTATGAATAGTCGGCTTTTGATTATTGGCGCTCTCGGCACCCTTCTTGTCGGCGGTATTGTCGCGCGGCTTGGATATTTGCAAATTAATCAGCACGAACGCTTCGAGGAAATCGCGCGGGAGCAAGAAGTACCATCGGTTTTTAGGGATGCCGCGCTGGCCAAGCGCGGATCTATTTTTGCGCGTGATACATTTCTTTTAGCCAGCATGCGGCGCGAATATGATTTAGCGATCAATCCAAAAACGCTTAGCCAGCCGGAAACAGCGTTTTCTTTGCTTGCCTCGGTGGTTGCCTTTGAACGCGACGATTTTTTTGCAAAAGCGGCAAAAAAAGACGACCCCTTTGAGGTAATCAAAAAAAGATTAAACGATGAGGAAGTGCACGCCGTCCGTGATCTTCTCGCGCGTGAGCAAGAAAACCTGATCGGCGTGTTGCTTGCCCCGGAGAAAAAACGATTTTATCCGGGCGGCAATTTGCTTGCGCATGTACTGGGATTTGTCGGCGCCGACGAAGCCGGCGAGCTGGCGGGGCGTTATGGTATTGAGCAGTATTTTGAAAAAGATCTTGCGGAAGGCAAGGACATAACGCTCACCATTGATCACAACGTAGCATTATTTGCTCAACAGCTTGTTGAACTTCTGGCTGAAAAATGGCAGGCAGAGACGGCAGGGGTCGTGGTGCTTGAGCCGCGCAGCGGGAGAGTTTTAACCATGAATGTGGCTCCGGCGTTTGATCCCAATCGTTTTTATGAAGCGAATATTTTTGATTTTTTAAATCCGTTTATTCAAACGCGTATTGAACCGGGATCAGTGATCAAGCCGCTCACCCTTGCTGCTGCCATAGACGCCGGCGCGGTGACGCCGGAGACCACGTATTATGACAAAGGATATCGGGAGTTTGATACGGAACGCATTAATAATTTCGACAAAAAAGGCCGCGGGACCGTCACGATGCAGGAAGTGCTTTCGCAGTCGCTTAATACCGGCGCGGTGTTTGCCATGGAGAAGATGGGGAAAGCAACCTTCAGGCGCTATGCGCAGCGCTTTGGGTTGGGAGAAAAAACGGGTATTGCGCTTGCCGGCGAAATAACGGGCGATCTGCGCAATCTGGATTCTCCGCGTATGATTGAGTTTGCCACCGCCTCGTTCGGGCAGGGGATTGCGACCACTCCGTTGGGGCTTGCCCGCGCGCTTGCCATCATTGCCAACGATGGCAAACTCCCCGAACTTACCGTGATAGATCATCGGGGAGTGAGCAATGGAGTGGGAGTTATAAAAAAAGAAACCGCCGATACTATCACGCGGATGCTGGTAAAAGTGGTGGACACCACTCTTGCCGAAGGCAAAGGCAAGATTCCCGGCTACTCGGTGGCGGCAAAAACTGGCACGGCCCAACTTCCTGATCCCGTTTCCGGCGGCTACTCGGAAGATTTTCTTCACACCTTTTTTGGCTATGCGCCTGCCCATGATCCGCATTTTCTCGTCTTTTTGTTTCTCAAACGCCCGCAAGGCGTCACCTATGCTTCGCATACGCTTACCGAGCCCTTCCGCGACATGATGCAATTTCTGCTCGCCACCTACGCCATCCCGCCAGATCGGG
>CAYHZD010000054.1:0-4460 GCA_964361035.1 uncultured Candidatus Saccharibacteria bacterium | reverse complement strand
AGATCGTCCAAAACCATGACAAAAGCTTCAGCCGGAATCTTATTTCCTTCCTCAAGTGGTTTTTCCAGATGCGGTTGGGAAAAAAGTAATCCCTTATTAATTCCTTCCTGTTCAAGTTCCTCGATTACTGCATGTATCCCGGGATTCTGCTCCACAATGGTAGTGTAGTAAGGATACTCTTTGAAAGGAGCTCCGAATTTCACCTCCGGGTAGGTCGCTTCAACCATAAACATTGCAGTCCCTATTTCCTCTTCTGAAAAAATGAGGGATCCGACGCGTTCATTTATCAGCCTCATTTCACGTTCCATATCCCGCGCGCTAACGGCTTCATTACCTTGCGCACCTGCCGGATCATCACCCTCGCGCGCCCCGCGATGACGCGTTATCGTCGCTATGATATTCTCTGGGTCCGCTGGAGTAAACTTGATAGTGGTGTCGTGCCAAGTAATAGTGCTTCTCACCATTGTTTTTTTTCTTTCCGAAAGGCCGAAAATCTCGGCAATTTCTTCGGCGCGCCGTTCCAACGTATGTGGATGCTCGATGGTATGGTATTTACGATTTTCTTTCACGCTGTTTTCCCGCATAAGCGTTTCGCCTTTGGAAATAAGCTCTGTCGAAGCGCTTTCAAAAGTTAGCGTTTCTTGTGCCGTTTCCGCTTTTATCATTGGACCTTCGCTTTCCCTATGCATATGTTTATTGATGAACGTTACTGATTATATTTTAATTAAAAAAATAGTGCAACATGTTTCTGAACTTATGCAATCCGCCTCTTGCCTGAGGATTTTTTTTATGGAAAGATAAAGGACATGAATATAGAAATTGAGTCGCCGGAGGAGATACAACTCAAAGAACTTCTTGCGAAACGAGATGATCCGGAAGCAAAACGGCTGCTGCGGTTTTTGCATATGCCTGATTTGACGCGCGTGAGTGGTAGCCCCTTGCATGATCTGGTGGAGCGCATTGTGCGCATCAAACGATTTAGCGAATTTGATATGATCAGGGTGCCTGATATAGTCAGCACTGATATTTGTTTTGATCTTTTTAATTTCCCTTCCGATCATCCGGCGCGCAGTGCTTCTGATACATATTTTGTCGATCAGAATAATATCTTGCGCACGCATACCACGATCATGTGGTATTATTATTTGAATCACGAGTCCATCAAAGAAAAAATAAAAAATAAAGAATCAGTGGGCGCTCTTTCTTATGGAAAAGTTTACCGCAAAGATGAGATTGATCGCAACCACATGAATGTATTCCATCAGATGGACGGTTGGTATCTAGCGCCAAAGACAAACGAGACGATTACGATTGATGACTTAAAGGAGGTGCTTACGGAGATCGCGCAAACCATTTTCGGAAAGGATATACCATTTCGTTTTAACGAAGACAAATTTCCCTACACGGATCCGAGCATTGAGATGGAAATAGAAATTGGCCTTTCGGCAAGCTCGGGGCAAGCGAGATGGGTTGAGGTGCTGGGTGCCGGTGTGGTACGCGGCGCGGTGCTTAAAAATTTGGGCGTGGATCCGAATGAATATAACGGCTGGGCGTTTGGATTCGGCCTCGAGCGGCTCGCCATCATTAGCATGGATTTGCCGGACATCAGATTGCTCTGGTCGCAGGATCCGCGGATTGTGCGCCAGCTGAAACTTGGCCAAATATATGTGCCCGTGAGCAAGTATCCGCCGATTACGCGCGATATCTCGTTTATAGTACCCGACACCTTTGTGCCCAACAATTATTTTGATCTTTTGCGGGATCTCGGAGGCGATTTGGTGGAAGAAGTGCAATTGTTCGATACGTATCAAGACGAAGAAAAATTTGGCGCAGGCCGCTCAAGCTACACGTATCGCATCGTATTTCGCAGCAACGATCGAACACTTACCTCTTCCGAAATCGATGAGATCATGAAAACACTCTATCAAGAAACTGCAAAGCAGTTTAACGCGGAATTACGATAGGGTGTAACAATTCCGCTTTTCTGTTCGTATATACCGAAGTAAAAAGCGGAATGTTGAAAATAAAAAATAGTTGGATGGGGGCCTTTTGTGTACACAATTTCCGCGGTTGCGAATGTCGTGGTAAGATTCAAGATTACAAATTTTTCTGCATACGCGAGAAAAAGCATAATGTTACAAAGTAACGATCGTGAAGTTGTAACATTTGGCAAAATAAAAGCCTCACTAGTTTGAGGCTTACTGGGGTCGTACACTTCTTTTTCTAAGTGGTAAATGTACGACTGTGAAAATTATAACAATGTTCCAGTAGCGTAAAATCTTTTCCTCTTTTTTTCATCGCATCGGCAATCAGTTCTCCGATTCTGTAACCGATTGCCATTCCACCATAGTTTAAAAAAGCGTTTTCTTCGTTCTCTGTCAGCACAAGAGTTATACCTTTTCCGTCTCCATTTGGGGAGGCTTCTAAAAGCTTCTCTCCAATTCGAGTAAAGGTGAAATTTCTAAATGTATGTTATCACAATATAAATAATATGTCAATACCTATTTTTTAAAATGAGCGTGCTATAATAAACGGTATATGACGCTCGCAATAATTGGTATTGTCGTTGGCGTGGTGGTCGGCGGTATTGCGGTGTTTTTGGTATTGCGGTCGCGGGGGCAAAAAGAGCCATTAGAGGATCGCGCGCTTTTGATGCTGCACCAGCAAATCGGCGATCTTGCCAAGACACTCGATCAAAAACTGGATTTAAAGCTTGGCGAGTCAACGCGCATGATGCAAACGCAGTTTTCTCAAAGCGCCGAGATTATCCGCCATGTGACGGAGCGTCTTACTAAGCTCGACGAGACCAATCGGCAGGTCGTGGGATTTGCTGATCAGTTGCGCAATCTGCAGGATATTTTAAAAAACCCCAAACAGCGCGGGGTGCTCGGCGAATATTATCTTGAAACTGTTTTAAGTAACGTGTTGCCGCCGCAGTCGTATCAAATGCAGTATCACCTGGGCACGGATGAGAAAACCGGCAAAGAGTTGATTGTGGACGCGGTTATTTTTGCCAAAGATAAATTGATTCCGGTGGACAGCAAGTTTTCTTTGGAAAATTATGAACGTATTTTACGCGCCGCCGATGGCGCCGAAAAAGAACGCTTTGAGAAACTTTTTAAGCAGGACTTAAAAGAGCGCATTGATGAGACCGCCAAATATATCCAGCCCGGCCGCAACACCACCGATTTCGCATTCATGTTTATTCCGTCCGAGGCGATTTATTATGATCTTCTTATCAATAAGGTAGGCGCCGTGCAGGTTTCTACCCAGGATTTAATTGAATACGCCACAAAAGAAAAGCATGTCATTGTAGTCTCGCCCACTTCATTTCTTGCCTATTTGCAGACAGTTCTGCAAGGCTTGCGGATGCTGCAGATTGAAGAGTCCGCCAAAGAGATTCGCAACAACGTGGAGGTGCTTAGTAAGCACTTGGTCAATTACGAAAGTTTTTTGCAGAAAATGGGAAGTCAACTTGGCACGGTGGTGAATACCTATAATATCGGCTATCGCGAGTTTAAAAAGATAGACAAAGATATCACAAGGATCAGCGGCGAGCGTGTGGGGGCCGATCCGATTGCCCTTGCCAAACCGGAAGAAATAGAGTAGCGTTTCTTTTATGTTTGCAGTTATTGAAACCGGCGGCAAGCAGTATCTTGTTTCCCCCGGGCAAAAAATAAAAATCGAAAAAATAGTTGCTTTAGAAGGAGAGCAGTTTATATTTGATCGCGTTCTTTTGGTATTTGAGGAGGAGGGCGGCGATATCAAACTCGGCGCGCCCTATGTGGAGGGTGCTGCGGCGGAAGCGAAGGTGCTCAAACAGGGACGAGCAAAAAAAATTAAAATGATGCGCTATAAATCAAAAACTGGCCATCGCCGCCGCAAAGGCCATCGGCAGCCGTTTACCGAAGTGGAGATTACCAATATAACCCCTCCTGACCTCCCCTTATCTTAAGGGGAGGAGGTTTTTTTAATTCCCCTCTTAAGATAAGAGGGGTTAGGGGAGTTATGAATATATGAAAAAACGCCTTGAATGTCGCATTACCGGGCGCGTGCAGATGGTGATGTTTCGCGACTTCGCTCAAAGAAAAGCAACACGCTCGGGGATTACTGGTTTCGTGAAAAATAATCCGGATGGCAGCGTTACGATGGTGGCGGAAGGAGAAGATCAGAATTTACAAACATTGCTTGAAAAGCTTAAGCAAGGGCCGTTGCTCGCGCGCGTAGATCACGTGGAAGCCACATGGACCGAAGCACGCGGTGACTTTTCGCGATTTGATATTGTTTTTTAATGCATGAGGAATGAAACAGCGCCTCAATGTATTGGTGTTATCATTGATGGCAATCGCCGATGGGCGAAAGCAAAAAGACTTGCGCTGTGGCAAGGACATAAGGCGGGCTATCAAACATTTAAGAAATTTTTGGAGTGGTCGCAAGAAGCAGGAGTGAAATGCGTCGTG
>CAYHZD010000053.1:0-4546 GCA_964361035.1 uncultured Candidatus Saccharibacteria bacterium | reverse complement strand
AGAAGCGTAACAGCCCCCAATTTTTCATGCTTGCCCCGCGAAGCCTTGCTCGCCCCGCGAAGCCTTGGCGAAGCGGGGGCGAAGTGGGGCTTGCCCTCCGTCACCAGCGCTTGCGCGCCTCGCCTCGCCCTGCCGTGGCGGGGCGAGGCGAGCCATTTTTTATTCTCTACGAAATCAGGCAGACCCCATTGTTTTTGTAAATACTCCACAAAAAGCCGCCCCGCATTGTGCCGTGTTGCTTCATAGTCTTTTCCGGGATTGCCTAAGCCAATGATATATTTCATTTTGTTATGATGACATGCCTTTTCTTTAGCCGCAACCGCAGATTCCTGTTGTGGGATCCCAAATGGCGTTGGGGAATGTACGACAAGTAAGGTTCAAACAACCAGCGGGAACATTGCATTTTACTGACTGCTCTTCGCAATCTTCAAAAAATTTACACCCTTTTGGCGTGCAGAACCATCCGCAATTGCAACACTCCGCCCAAAGGTTTGGTCCTGGTAGAGGATTGAATGGCGCATCATCTTTGTAGCAATCAGGGCTGGTGACCCATCCCGGGCTTGCTTGCGCGATATTGGCAAAAATGACCAACCTAAGCTTGGTAATATCCGTGTCCTTAGGAAGAAAAGAGACGGGGAGTAACCCCTGCCGTAGCAGATTTTTGTCATGCTCGATTACGGGGGGGAGAGTTTCTTTAAGCCCTTTTCGTAAGATTGTCGCATCGGAAGGAATAATCCATTTCTGTGTTTCAGCCACATCGAGCGTGAGCGCGAGAAATTGATAGATATTTTCTTCATCATCAAAATTTGTTGGTGGGCGTTGAGCGATATAGCCCTCGTTGATGTAAAGCGTCTCGATTTCTGCAAGTCCGCGGCGATAATCTTCCGGCCATATCCAATTGAAGATTTTTTGTTCGGTGAGAGGTTTTCCCGTAACCCCCCTCGCCCCCCTTAGACTAAGAGGGGAATTTTGTTGTTCTTCCCCCTTGCTGTAAGGGGGATTAGAGGGGGTTATGTTTAGCAACTCCTCAAATGGCTCTACCAAAGGCGCCACCATATCAAAAAAGCGGAAGGAACGCTGTTCTAACGAATTCTTATGAGGTTCGACCTCGTAAGATTGCGATCCCCGAACTATTTGCGTAGGTATTTCTTTATTTTCGGGCGTTTTTTGCCATGCAGACCATAATAACACGACTATAACCATAGTAAGAATGCCGATCAGGAGAAAAAAATAGCGCCATTGCTTGTTCACAAGAAAAGTATAGCGTATAATAAAATTAGAGGGAATGCGTATGCAACAATATTTACCCTCAAAAATTTTTATCGCAGTTACGGCGAGCGCGCTTTTTATCGTGGGCGGCGGGTATTTAGTGTTTTTTTATGAATCAGGAATCAAGAATCATGAATCACGGGAAGATAACAAGTTGAAAGCTGAAAGCAGAAAGCTGGAAGCTGCATCAGCGGCGCTTTTTGCAAATAAAGATACCGACGGCGATGGCCTGAAAGATTGGGAAGAGGTATTGTGGCACACCGACGCGCAGAATCCGGATACCGATGGCGATGGCACAAAAGATAATGATGAGATTTTAGCAAAAAGAGACCCCACGAAAGCGGGCTTGCCCGCCGAAGCCTCGGCGGAGGCGGGACCAAATGATAATAATGATAATATAGACGCTCTCGCAAAAATTGACGCCCCCGGCGCGTCAATTGAAAAAACAGATCCTCAAACGCTCACCGAACAGCTTGCCCGCGATTTCGGAGAAGCGTATGTGCGCCAAAAATTTGGTAAAGAGGCGGTTGATGGGGATTATCTTAGTAAACTTCTTTTTTCTGGCATTACCGATGGCTTGGCAAAAGGAGATGTCCCGCAGCCGCAGGAGTATTTTTCTCAGAAAGATTTTATTATTTCTTCGGACATTTCTTCCTCCGCAATCCGCGATTATCTTAACAAAATCGGACTTCTTTTCTCTCAAAACGCTTCTACTCCGCAAAAAAGCGAATTACGATTCGCTCTGGAAACAATTTTGGAGGGAAATCTTACGCAACTTAATCAATTGCTTGCCTATCGTGACGCATATCGCAATATCGCTGAAGGAATGAGAGATATATCTGTACCGGCAGTGATGGCGCAAGCTCATCAGGACATGGCGAATTCTTTTATAAAATTAGGATTTATAGCAGAACAAATGAGCAAATTTGAGGAAGACCCCATGGGAAGCTTTGCCGCGTTTAACGCATATCTTCTTGAGGCACAACGATCCATAGAGCCGCTTAAGGTAATTGTGCATGAAATAAAGGCGCGCGATCTTTTATTTGAGAATGAAGAAGGGGGATCGGTGTTTATTCGATATCTTACAAAGATTTAAATGAATTGGTTTAGATTTACCATTTTTGTTGGAGGCAGTGTTCTATTCTTCGGTCTTTTCGGTGCGCCTTCGCCTGTCAATGCTGTGGTGCCTGTCACTTGTCCAGCCCCTTGTGAAACATGGGATGTCGCTCTTTCAGGGAAGAAGCCGATAACGGGAAGCATATTAAGCGGGTTGACTGGAGTGCCACTCATAGACAATATGTTAGGGGGTGCTTTTAGCGATGAAGGATGGTTTAAAAATTCTTATAGGCCAAAGGAGGTCGGCGATTTAAAAGGACTCGTAACTGATCCCACAGGAACCATTGTGAGAGGGTTTTCCAGCATTCTCTCGTGGGATTCTATGGCATGGATACTTGCCCGCCAGGTTCTTCATAGTCTCACTCAAGAGATGGTAAGCTGGATTCGCACCGGCCAATTTGATGGCGGTCCGCTTTTTACGACTGATTTAGTGGGCACATTATTTAATGCGGCGGATAATGCCGCCGGGCATTTTTTGGCGCAGTATAGAAGCGAAGAATGGTATCAGCTGCTTTGTAGTCCATTTCGACCACAGATTTATCTAGCATTGGGGCGCGGTCGTGTCCCGTATATTGAACGCGCGCGCTGTACCGTCACCGATATTGTAAGCAATCTGGAAAATTTCTATACTGATTTTTCTAACGGTGGATGGGCGGCGTGGTTTTCCACGATTGAGCCGCAAAATAATCCTTACGGTCTTTATCTGACTTCACTTGAAGAAAAAGAGCGAAGAGAGCGGGAAGTGACATTTGATATTCGCCAGAATTTTTTGGCAGGGGCGGGATTTATAGGGCTTAAGAAATGCGCTCCCGGCGCGGAGCTTACTGAGCTTAATCCGCAAAATCCTACACCCGGCAAAAAGTTTTGTACAAAATATATCACTGTTACTCCAGGCAAAGTGGTGGAAGATCAGCTTATACAATCGTTAGGAAAGGATATCGAGAAGCTTGCAATAGCCGATGAATTAAATGAAATTATCATGGCGACTTTTGATAAGCTTCTTTCGTGGCTTGTTTCGGGCGGATCAAGCGGTGGCGGATTGTTGGGAGCGGATTTGCCAGATCTAGAACCCATTGAACCTATTTGTTCAAAAGATACCGGAAGGCCCAATGGTTGTGGTTGCACGATCGCGAGTCAATGTGCCTTGAATTTCTGTTCACTGGATAATATTTGCGCGCCGCCACCCGTTGCTACAATCGAATGTAAAGATTCCATTGACAATGACGGAGACGGATTTATTGATTTTCCCGCCGACCCGCAATGCACGAGCGCTGAAGATGCCTCGGAAGGAGAAACGCCATCTCAAAGATTGGTTATTCTTTCAACATCCCCGCTTCCTTTGGGCACCGTTGGTGTAAGCTATACGTTTACATTTGAAGCAGAAGGCGGCACGGTCTTTTCCTCGGGGGCTTCCAATTTTCCTTATCAATGGTCCGCAGTAGATACAGGCACGAATCCTCTTCCGACTGGACTTTTCCTTTCGCAAAGCGGCACTCTTTCCGGTATTCCCACTACGGCTCACACATGGGCGTTTACCGTAAAGGTCACGGATTCGGTTGCTTCAAGCACGCAGAGTACGTTTGTTTTGACCGTAGCGCCATAAAATTTTCAATTTACAATTTTCAATCAATTATCAATAGAAATTGAAAATTATAGAAATATCCATGTCAAGTGTCATCAAACCATCCCGACTCCCGCTTCTCCTCCTCATCGCTCTCGCGATCGCCATGAGCCCGCTTTTTGCGGAGGAAGCGGAGGCAAAGGGGTTTGTTTGTGCAGCCAAAAATCCAGGCGCCCCGACTGTGCTTAACAAATGTTTTCCAGATGAGGCCGCATGCACTACGGCGTGTCCGGAAACAAGCACTCAGGTTTGTCTCTCAGATGAGTGTACTCCCGGCACAACACCCAAAAAAATCGCCGGAAATCCTCTAAGTCCCGATACTTCTCTTTTTGACATCACCGTCGGTTTTGTTCTCAAACTTTTAAACTATCTTCTCTACGGCGTCTCTACGGTGCTTGAGCGGTTGGTGGCATTGAGCGCGTTTCTTTTAGAGATGGCGATTGATGTATCAAGCGCGCCGTTCAGCGACGTCACTATTTTACAAAATGGATGGAAAATCGTGCGCGACGTGATGAACAGTTTTTTTGTACTTTTTTTGTT
>CAYHZD010000052.1:0-4642 GCA_964361035.1 uncultured Candidatus Saccharibacteria bacterium | reverse complement strand
TGATTGAGGCCGGCGAGGATCCGAAATTCATCGCGCGCCGCATGGTCATTTTTGCCAGTGAAGACGTGGGGCTCGCCAACCCGGCCGCCCTCGGGGTTGCCAATGCAGTGTTTCGCGCTGTCGAGACCATTGGGCTTCCGGAATGCGCCATTAATCTCGCGCACGGCGTCGCGTATTTGGCAAATGCAAAAAAAGACCGCAGCGCGTATGATGCGTATATGGCTGCTATGCAGGATGTCAAAAAACACGGCAACCTTCCTATTCCTCTCAAAATCCGCAATGCTCCTACTCAATTAATGAAAGACCTTGGCTATGGCAAGGAGTATGAAAAATATACCAATGAATCCCTGTTGCCGGAAAAACTGAAACGAAGGTATAATACATCATAACTGAACCTTGAAAGGAGCGAACGCAATGCGTAAAAAAATAGGCGGCATATGGTGCCTGTTCATCGTACTTGCCGGAATATTCCCCGGTTACAGTTATGGTGTCGTTGGCATAGGCATTCCTTCTTTGCCAATAGATGACGCAACCCCTTCCACCTCTTTTGATTTAGAGCCGGTGATACTCGGGTATCTCGACGGCCTTTCATGCGAGCGAAACGTCAACGGTCTTGTATGGGGATGTTTTATATGGGGATGGACGTTTGATGCACAGAAATCTTCAACGCCGGTTGTTGTTTCCATTTTTGTCGACGATATGCCGATTGCCCGAATATATCCCCATGCGGTGCGGGACGATGTAAATACGGCATTTTCTATTGCTGGCGCGCACGGGTTTGATTTTTTTATTCCCACTGTTTTTTTGAACGGCAAATCTCATCTGCTGCGTGTCGTTGTTTTTGCGGAAGGCAAGGAAGAATACGCTCTTGAACTCACTGGTTCCCCCCTCCGTTTTACAAAAAAGGCAGAAAAGATCACTTACGCTCCCTTTGGTTTTGGTTTTCTGGGCGGCGATTTTTCCGCCAACGAAGCATGGGCATTTTCTACGTGGAATGACATTCATTACACGTGTCATTTTCAAAACGCAGAACAACTTGCTTCCGCCATCAACGACATTGATATCAGTAATACGGTTATTGTGGAGCTCACCGCCGTTTGGCAAAATCATATGCCCACCTGTGATCGTAAAGGCCCGTGGGGTGATGTTGCGCTTTTTAAGGATCGCGTAGCGCCGTTGCTTGCGGTTCTCAATCAACACAGAGAGCGTCTTGAGGCTCTTTGGCTTTTCGATGAGCCGGATGTCGTGGATGGCCCTCCCGATGATTCTTTCTATGAGGCCGTTGCATTTCTGCATCAAGAAGTGCCGCATGTCCCCGTTTTTATTAATTGGTTTGATGCAAAGAAAAATACGCGTATAGGCAATGTTGATTGGCATTCCACCACAAAAGGAGGAAAGGTCAAAGCACTTGCTCACCTGGGCAAGCCCATGTTTTTGTGGTGGTTTAATAATGATAAGAATCCTTCCGATCGCACCATTGAAGCGCGTTGGGAAGCGATAGTCGCATATTATCTTACCGACAATAATCCGCCCATTGTTTCTCTGGGATGGTGTTGTGGCGCGCCGCCTGCATCCGTGGCAATTCGTGGCAAGGAGTTGCGCAAGGGAATTCTTTATTAATATGATTCATGCCGTGTCGTGATACCTCATGAGGAAACTCATGAGGTTTTTCTTGCCTTGTTTTACTACCCCGTGATATACTTGCAAGAGAACAGTAAAGGTCGGATTATATGCAATGAAGTTTTATTTTTATTGTATGAAAGCTTTACACATGGTTGCATTGATTTTGTTGGTGATTGGAGGGTTAAACTGGCTGCTTGTCGGACTTCTGATGTGGGATATCGGCGCGATTTTCGGCGGACAAGATATGCTTACTTCACGGATTATTTATATTTTGGTCGGCCTTTCGGCAGTCTTGGTATTGGTTACGCATAAGAAAGATTGCCGCAATTGCAACGCGGGAGGTATGTCTGGTATGTCGTCAGGCATGTCTGGCATGTAATGTCTTGACTTTTCCTTTTCGATATCCGAAAATGACCTCATATGCAAATGAGGTCATTTTCTTTTCTTTATTGATTATTTTGTTTTATATCATATGGCGAACGTAATCATTTATACCACCCCCACCTGTGTCTATTGCAAACTGACAAAGGAGTTTTTTAAGAAGCATAATGTGGAATACACGGAAAAAGACGTGGCCGGCGATGCGGTTGCGCGCGAGGAAATGATGCAAAAATCAAGCCAGATGGCCGTGCCTGTTATTGATATTGATAGCGAGATCGTGGTGGGATTTGATAAAGAGCATCTTTCGGAATTGCTCAATATCAAATAGCTGCGAGGCGTTTTTCCGCTTCTTTAAAGATTGTTGAGAGCGCTTTTTTTTCGGCGGGAGCAAAGGGCTGTAAAACGAGCTTCATGGCATCCACTCTTTTTTTGCGCTGAATGCCGATACGCATGCGCCAGTAGGCCTTTGTTTTAAGCGCGCGCGTAACAGATTCAACTCCTTTGTGCCCCGCAGATCGTTTATCAAAGGAGAGTTTGAAAGCGCCAAAAAGAATATCGGCATCATCATGGGCCACGATAATATCTTTCGGCTTTGCTTTTAGGTTTTTAAAAATCGTGCCAGATTTATTCATCATAGTTTCTGGTAAGATTAAGGTAACTAGTCCGAGATTTTCATGCTTGCCCTTCGACCTGTCCGCCAAAGCTTTAGCGTCGGCGGAAGCTTTAGCGAAGGAGGGCTTACCCTTTGTGGCAAGCGCTTGTATTTTTTTATTTTCTTCAAATGCCGGCAATTTCCATTGTTTTTGCAGATACCGCACAAACAGTCGTCCGCTGTTGTGCCGTGTGGCTTCGTATTCTTTTCCGGGATTGCCTAAACCGATGAGGTATTTCATTTATTTTTCAGCCCAAAACGGCCCCACAGATACAAACTGAACCCCATAAGAAACGTCACGATAGCGATAATAAGAAGAGTGATGTTAGGATCTCGCGTCATATTATGTTTTATAAGCTACAATAATACCTATAAGAGCAAGGAGTCCGCCGATGATGAGAAGAATAGTTTTGGTGTCCATATTATTTTGTTAATTTAATGCCAATAGCAAACATACTGATTGAGAGAGAAGAGCCGACAATAAATGCTGAAATATCTACCTCTCCTGAAAACCCCGGGATAAAGAAGCCCACCGTAATTGCGGCAAAAAGAATTTTGCCGAGGTCAATAATGAGTTTTGAGAGTCTGTCGATTTTTGTCGGAGAATCCATAATTGGATAATAGTATAAAGGTGGTATATTGGCAAATTGTTACAATAAAGACTGTTTTATTTTAAGGTGTTGATGGCGGAGGCGGAGGAGGGGGTGGGGGAAGGGTCGGTGGCGCTGGTTGTTTTGGCGCAATGCAGTTAAGTGCGTTTTTTAAGATGGAGGGAATATTTATAGCTGCCGAGACGGGATTATCACAGCCGCAGATGCCGGTGAGGGGATCCCAAATTGCGTTTCCAGTGGGACAGACAAGATTCAAACAGCCAAGCGGAACATCGCACTTTTTTATACTGCAATCCGGCACAAATACCGGAGGGCCAATTCCGGTACATATTAAGCCGCAATTACAGCAATAGTCAAAAGGGAGATTGACGCCGGGGATGAGATTGAAGGGAAAGGGGTCAGCATAACAGTCGGCAGTTATGATGCCCGCAAATGCGTTTGATACGCCGAGATATTGAAGGATTTTATTTAGAAACGAGTAACGTTCTTGACGAAGAAGCTCTCGTGTTTTGCCGTGGAGGGTGGTACGAAAGCGTTCGGCGTCGGCTTGCGTGATAAAATTTTTTGTCTCCGCGTAATCTATCGTGGCACTCAGAAAAGCAAAAAGCGCGTCCTCGTCGGGAATATTAAGAGAGGTTTGAGGAAGGAATCCATCGTTGACCATAAGAAGATGCGTGACGCGTAACGCCTCAAGATAATAATCGGGGTAGAGTTTTTTGAAAGTAGGATCGGAAGCGGGGAGGGGATCTAACTTGGGATTTGAATTTCCAAGTGGTATTGAAGTCTCACTTCGAACAATACCCCCCCGCACCCCCCCTTCTAAAGGGGGGGAAAACTTTGATTTCCCCTCCTTAACAAGGAGGGGCGAAGGGGAGGTTATCAATTCTTCAAATGGTCTCGTTACCACCCGCAGCGGCTCAAATATTTTGAATATGTGAGATTTACGAGGTTCAACCTCGTAAGATGAAACCTCGTAAGATGACGATTCTTGAACTATTTGTGTCGATGTTTCAGGATTTTCCGGCGTTTTTCCCCACGCGGACCATAAAAGAATGGCTATGAAAATGGTCAGAATGCCGATGAAGAGAAAAAAATAATACCATTGCTTGTTCACAAATAAAGTATAGCGTATAATAAATGTAGAGGGAATGAGTATGGAAAAATATTTACCCTCAAAAATTTTTATCGCAGTTACGGCGAGCGCGCTTTTTATCGTGGGCGGCGGGTATTTGGTGTTTTTCAAACACAGCTCACCGCAACCAGCTTCCCGCTTTAAGCAGCTGGAAGCGGAACGCCGAGAGCAGCGAGCTGCATCAGCGTCCCTTTTCGCAAACAAAGACGCGGATAGCGATGGCTTGAAGGACTGGGAAGAGGT
>CAYHZD010000051.1:0-4683 GCA_964361035.1 uncultured Candidatus Saccharibacteria bacterium | reverse complement strand
CAAGCGAAAGCCCGCTTTGCAATTGTCTTGCTCCCATACGCAGGGCAAGCTGGGCTGATACGGTTAAAATAATGTCCAATAAAAGCAAGAGATAAATCATGAAAAGAGCGTAGCACGAATAAAAAAATCCCGCAAAATTGCGGGAGGACGACTAGAGAGGGAATTAGCTCTTAAAATTAATACTCTCGCCACCGTCGACGGTCCAAACAGCGCCGTTGACATAAGAGGCCTGATCGGAGGCAAGAAACGCGATCACGTTGGCAACCTCCTTAGGTTGCGCAATCCTACCCATGGGATTCACGTCGCCTGCCTCTAAAAGCGCCGCTTCGTTATGCCCATATGCCTCGCGTAACAGGGGCGTATCGGTAGGTCCGGGACAGACCGCATTGACCCGCACGCCAGTTTCTTTATAGCGCAGTGCTTCACATTTTGTAAAATGGATTAGCCACGCTTTAGATGCGGAATATAGCGATGCGTCTTTATCTGGAGCAATGCCAACTCCGGAAGCAACGTTGATAACCACTCCTCTCACTGCTTTTAACAAAGGATAGTGATACTTCATACAAAGAAAAACTGCTCTCATATTTATTTCACTAAGCGCATCAAACCCAATACGAGAGGTTTTTTCGATTTGCCCAGACAAGCGTTCTCCCGCGTTATTCACAAGCACATCAACTCTTCCATAAAGTTCCTGAGTGCGAAATGTATGATGAGCCATCTCATCTTCATCTCGTACATCGCAATACACATGAAGTAAAGGCGGTAATTTTTCGGTAAATTTAAAATCGAGGCCGCAAACCAAGTAACCCCTCTCTTGCAACAAGAGCGCGGTTGCGCACCCGATACCAGATCCAGCGCCCGTCACTATTGCTACCCTTTTCTCTATCATTATGCCGTCTCCTTTCGTCTCGCAGCTAAAAATAGTTCAAAAAAACACTAGCAAAAAAGCGTAATTGTGTCAATGGTTTGGGTGGGGATAATTTTTTTACTTTTTTTACTTTCTTGCTTCGATAAAAACAAAAGCGCTGAGATGATTAAGTATTGTTTTTTCGAAAAAGCGATTAAGCAAATCGAGGGATCCGAGAGGAAGCACTATCGCTTTCTTCATCGCACGAATTTCGAAATGTGCTTCTTGTAAAAGACGCGCGAGATCTTCCGGCGATGGAAACTGCCGCACCGGATCATCAAAATAGGTGCCGCGGCCAATGCCGATGTTCCGCAAAAGAGCGCGCAATGTATCATAAAATCGCGCCACCGATGCGTTTGCCGAAGAAAGCAGCAAACGCCCGCCGGGTTTAAGTACCCGATGTGCTTCGGCAAGAAAACGCTCTGGATGATCCAGATAATAAATCATTTCAGCACCAATCACCGTATCAAATGACTGAACGAGAAATGGCAACGATTCACCATCGCATACTATCGCCTCAATACCAAGCTTGGCGCGAATCTGGACGACCATCTGCGGCGAAATATCACTTGCGACAACATCATAACCGTGCGCGACCAATGCTCTGCTTATCTCGCCACTCCCTGCGCCTACCTCCAAACAATCTCCTTGTGCGTTTGTTACAAAAAATTCAATCCTGCGCCGCAATGCATACGGATGCGTGATGGCGTCATACCGCGGTGCAACCGCATCAAACAGCCTCTTGATCTCTTGATTAGAGGGCTTGCCGTCACTTGACATATTCATATCAATATGCTAAGCATACTTTAGAATTTACAATCCAACAAGGAGGTGTTTCATGCAGTATAAACCGCTTACCTTATCGCCGGCGGAACAGAGAATCGTTGACACGCTCAAACTGCACGCGCGGGATATGTTCCCGACGGCTCATCCGGCTGGTCATGACTGGCAGCACATTGACAGTCAGATGACTCTTTGGCAGCACGTGGGCGGATCTGTACTGAAGGAGCCACAATTTGCCGAAAAGGTAGATTATTTTGTGCCTTTTCTGGTTTCTGCTTGTCATGATGTCAATCGACTTCCCTTCGCCGAAGAAAAAGGGAGGCCACTTAAGAAGAGAACCGAGGATCTTACAGACAAAGCGCTCGAGGAAGCACTCACGCACAATGCGGCTATTGATGCCTACAATAAACGGGCACTGCTGCGAAACCTTGGGTTCTGCGAAGGCTTCCTAAGGGGGCTCGTATCTTTTGATCTTCGGGCGCGCACAATGGCCGTACTTGAGTATCCCGGCGGAAAGAACAAGTCCGACGACCCGCCTGAATTCATCGTCTGCAATGATTTAGATAAAGCGATCACGGGCCAATTCTATGCGTGGCGCTGTGCCGCGGTAGGAGCCGGTCAACGGATTAAACATGTGGTGAAGAATTATCTTTTTGCCACACCCCCTGCCGAAGAGCGTTGGCGCGTTGTTGATGAGGGTTTGGAATCGTGGGTAGATGACCTGCGCTGGGCAAGAGATTGGGATCCATGCAATGGCAAATCCGGTTTTGAGATCCGGTCAGCTGTTCTTCACGAGATCGCTGATCCGGGCTTTAGGCAGCTAGAACGTCTTGAGGCCGAGGCTATCGGGCAGCTCCGTAGCATTGGATATACAAATTACCGATAGCTTCCTCTCTAATACTTCCAACATGCCGCCTTCTCTCATGGGCTCTGCAATGTGCGGAGCTCTTTTTTTATAAAAAAGACGGCATTGAATGCCGCGTTAATCAACTGCAACCCCAAAAACCCAGCATAAACCGCAAAAAAGCGCAAGATCACCGAAAACCCGCTTCACGCAAAAATTTCTTTACGAACGGGTGAATCTTCTTTGGAATACGATCAAACCATTTTGCCTCTGTATTATTAAAATTTACGACAACTCTTTTTTTTGCCGATATCAACTTTGCCAAGTAAACAACACTCAACGTATGGGACGAAACGCCAAATCTGCTGCGCGGCCATAAAACTCCATCAGCCCCAAGCAGACGAACAATATTTACGCGAAGACCGGTTTCTTCCTCCGCCTTCCTGCGTGCTGCTTCCTCAAGTTTTTCCCCCTTAATAACTCTCCCGCCGGGCGTCCACCATTGTCCTTTTGCCGGAGGAATTGCTCTCTTCAAAAGTAAAAATTTACCGTGATCAACGATCACAATATCAACCGTAAGTATGGGCATTACCGAGAGTATTTTTTTATAAAGTGCGGCGGGTATGTGATAGCGATCTCTCATGATCCGTCAATTAAATATCGAGAATGTTAAATGGATTCTAATCACGATATCTTCGCAGGATCATGCGCAGAATTTTAAGGCCGTGCCAGAAAGCATTGACTTTGGATTTGCCGGCAAAGCGGGCGCGTTCTATGGCGGGCACTTCGGCGAATTTCAAACCCGCGCGATGGGCTTTCACTAAAATTTCGGTACAAAACTCAAAGCCGTCTGTTCTTAAATTCAGCTTATTAAGACCATCTCGGGTAATAGCGGTATAAGTATACAAACTGTCCGTGACACGCGTGCTGTGTACCACATTAGTAAGCCAGGTAAAAAAGCGATTGCCAAACCAACGAATAAAGGTGTCGTCGTCACTTCTCCCCCCCGGCGCGTAGCGCGACGCCATCACGTATTCATACCCGCGTTCCACTTTATCCACGATTGCGGGAATATCCTTCGGGTCATGAGAGCCATCGGCATCCATCATAATAATCACATCGCCGGTTGCGATATCAAACGCCTCGCGAAAAGCGCCCCCGTACCCCTTGCCTTTCTGTATCACAAATTTATCCGTAGGCCGAAGTTCGACTTTGGCCTCTTCTTCGGTATGATCCGTGGAGCGGCCGTCAATAACAATAATTTCGTCCACCACTTCGCGCGGAACCTCACGCAGAACGCGCCCGATGCATCCTTCTTCGTTTCTGGTAGGAAATATAACGGAGACTTTCATATATACAAAAGATTCAAATACAATGCTTCTGAACGTATTTGCGGAGAAAATATGAAAATCAAGCGTTTTGTAGAAAAATTCAACTGTTTGAGTTTCGACCCCGACCGCAGTCGGGGGAGGGCGAGTTTTGGATTTTTCGTTAAGCAAAACGCGCGGATTTTCGGTCTTTTCGGAGCATACAAGTGAGGAAGTGTTGTATTAGAATCTTTTTCTAGCATAATACATTTTAATACAATTGACAACATAATCAATCTCTTCGTCAGAAAGCTTACTGGAAGAAGGCAACCAGAGCCCACGCGCCGCGTAGCGTTCGCTTATCGGAAATGATGCGCCGCGATAGGTATCCGCATAAATTTTCTGCGTGTGAATCGCCGGATACACGCGTCGCGTGCCAATACCCCTTTCTTTCAAATATGCCGCAAACTCATCGGGATTATCCACAAAAATATCTATAAACCACGGCGTGGTATCATCAAGATTGGTAGGCAGCAACTCAACCTGCTTCATACTCGCCAAACCATCCGCATATCGCTGCCATATCTCTTTTTTCCGCGCCACACGCCACGGCAATTTTTTCATCTGTTCTAATCCAATGACTGCCTGCACATCAGTAAATTTAAAATTCCATCCCCATTCTTCGTGGATATCAGTGCCGCCGGCCGTTCTCCCAAAATCTTTCAGGCGCCGCAGTTTTTGCGCGAGATCTTCGCGCGCGGTGATAAGCGCTCCTCCTTGGCCGGTGGTAATAATTTTCGGCACGCTAAACGAAAAACTCCCAATCTCTCCAAATGCGCCTA
>CAYHZD010000050.1:0-4857 GCA_964361035.1 uncultured Candidatus Saccharibacteria bacterium | reverse complement strand
CAAACACAGTCTTTAATTCCGTCTCCAGAGTGCAGAATGGGGTGGACTTATACATCAACTTGAAATGCGTTGCGAAAGAAGGTATGGTAGTTGCGAATATAACTTTTATTGAAAAGGAGATGTCTGATGAAATACAGAGATGTCTTATACGGAGAGTGGGAATTGCCGCCGGTGATAGAAGATCTCTTGCATACGCTGGAGATAAATCGTTTAAGACACATTGCCCAGGCCGTGGCACCGAATAACCTCATGCCATACGGATTTATTCCGAGTCGCTTTCACCATGGCATGGGGGTGTGTTATCTGATGTCGCTTGCGATCAAGAGTAACAGAAATCATTTTGGTCATATCGCACCCCTTCTTCTTTCCGCGGCACTTTTACATGATGGGGGCAGTCCGCCATTTTCTCATCTCGGAGAGCATTTTTTGAAAGAAGCGACCAATAAAAACGGTGAAGAATTTTTGCAGGATATTCTGGAAGGGACGGAGACCGAAAAAGTTCTGCATAACCACGGGGTCACATTAAAAGATGTGGTGGCAATGGTCACGGGAAACATGCGGCCGCTCTCCGATGTGCTTCACGGCTCAATTGATGCAGATAATGTGGACAACATCGCGCGCGCTTATTATGCGATGATCGGGGGGAAAGCGCCCTATAATCCGACGGATATCGCCTCTTCGTTTTTATGGCGCGACAATGCATGGGCGCTTTCCGAAAGCTCTTTTTGGCAGGTAAAAAAATGGCAAGAAGCGCGTGAGAATGTGTATCGATTGATTTATGGCTATCCGCATCTTTGCATTGCCACCATGCTGTATCGGGCGGTGGAGCTGGCATTTACGGAAGATCAATTGCATGAATCATTTTTTCGTATGGACGACTATCAAGCCCTGAATTTTTTGCGGACATGCAATACAGGCACGCGCGTACTCGTGGAACGATTATTACGTTGGCAGTGGTATGAAGAAATATTTTCCCATGAAATGATTTTGCCGTCAAAACAGGTACAAGCGGCGGCCGATCATTGGCAGGGGAGAAAACAACTCGCCGATGCCATATGCGGGCGGTTTCGGATAGCGCCCGAAGACGTGTGTGTTTTCATCACAAAGGGACGCGAACGGCGTCATCTGGAACTTCCGTTTATCTACGGCGCTAAAAAGCGTTTTGATCAAGGATCATCATGGCGGATATATCACGTCAACGTGTATACGCCTTCTGCACTTGTTTCTTCCCTGGGAAAAAAAATCGCGGCATTTGTCGCTGACGCCGTTCAATTTTAGTTTCTGTAGCTTCATGGTCAAACCATGAAGCATTTTTATAATTTATTTTTTATCATTGCAAGTTTGGGTCAGTTCGGTAAGATACAAGCATGGATTCCAATAAAGAAAAAGAAATACTGGCATTTTGGCAGCGCGAAGGCATTTTTGAGAAAAGCCTTGCCCAGCGCAAAGGCAAGAAAAAGTTTGTGTTTTATGAAGGGCCGCCCTATGCCAATGGGCTCCCGGGCATTCATCATCTGGAAGCGCGCGCGTTTAAGGATTTGGTGGCACGCTATAAAACCATGCGCGGATTTTTTGTGCCGCGCAAGGCAGGATGGGACACGCACGGACTGCCCACTGAAATGTCAGTGGAAAAAAAACTCGGTATTAAAACCAAACGCGAAATTGAAGAAAAAATCGGCATCGAACGTTTCGTGGAAGAAGCACGCACCGATGTGTTTTTGTATAAAAAGGAATGGGAGCATTTCACGCGCCGTATGGGATATTGGCTTGATTTGGAAAACGCCTATGTGACGATGGACAATCGGTATATGGAAATCTTGTGGGGGATTTTAAAAAAAGTGTGGCAGAAAAAATTGTTCTATGACGATTTTAAAGTGCTGCCGTGGTGTACGCGGTGTGGGACGGCGTTATCTTCTCACGAAGTTGCGCAGGGATATAAAACAGTAATAGATAAATCTATTACTGTTAAATTTCTAATTTCTAATTTCAAATTTCTAAACAAATTCCAAATTCCAAATTCCAAATTCTATTTTTTGGCGTGGACTACGACCCCGTGGACACTGCCGGGCAATGTGGCGCTGGCAGTGGGAGAGGATATTGATTATGCGATAGTCAAAACCAAAAACCAAAATTCGCCCTCAGAGATGGAGTATTATGTTCTTGCCAAAGAACGTTTAGATATTCTCGGCGACGATTATGAAATTATTGAGGAAGTGAAAGGTAAGGATTTAGTTGGCATCGCCTATGAGCCGCTCTTTGAGGTGCCGCAATTAAAATCAGAAAAATCGTATAAGGTGTATGCGGCGGATTTTGTGAATACCGAACAAGGGACCGGTATTGTGCATACGGCGGTGATGTATGGAGAGGATGATTATCAGCTCGGAAAAAAAGAAGGGTTGCCCACATTTCACACGGTAGATGAAACCGGCCATTTTGTTAAAACGCTCGGCAATGAGCTCGGCGGCAAGCCCGTGAAGGATCCACAAACAGAGAAATTAATAATGAGAGAATTAGAAATGAGAAATTTATTGTTCAAAGTCGATGAGGATTTTGAGCATGATTATCCGTTTTGTTGGCGGTGTGATTCGCCGCTTCTCTATTACGCGCGGCACGCCTGGTGGATTGCGATGACGAAACTACGCGCGCAGTTGATTGCAAATAATAAAAAAATAAATTGGTTTCCTCCGTATTTGAAAGACGGGCGTTTCGGCGATTGGCTTAAAGAGGTCAAGGACTGGGCAATCTCACGAGAGCGGTATTGGGGTTTGCCACTGCCGATATGGCAATGTCAATCATGCCGTCACGGGGAGGCAATTGGCTCGCTTGGCGATCTTGATAAAAAATCTTTTCACCCGCCGCGCACTGTTTTTTTTATGCGTCACGGAGAGGCGAATCATAATGTGGCGGGCACCACAGGCCCGGCGATACCGGAATACGATAGGGACAATCATTTAACGGAGCGCGGGAGAAAACAGGTAGAAGTATCTGCGCAAAAATTAAAAAAGGAAAAAATCCATTTAATTGTAAGCTCGCCTCTTACGCGCGCGAGAGAGACAGCGACTCTCGTTGCCGAAACGCTGCATATTTCGGTTGAAATAAATAACGATCTGTACGACTATAATGTCGGCGAATATGACGGCAAGACAATAGAAGAGACAGACCGTCTTTTGCCGTTTGAACGCCGTTTTGAAGAACCGTTCCCCGGGGGCGAGAGTTTGCGCGATGTGCGTATTCGCATGATGAATGCTCTTTTGGGTATAGTAAAAAAATATCCTGACAAAACTATTTTGTTCATTTCTCACGGCGATCCGCTATGGGTATCGCGCGCGGCACTCGAAGGAGTTGAGGAAAAGGATTATCGCAGAGAGTGGTATCCAAAAACCGCGGAATCAAAAAAAATCATATTGCATAATTGGCCATACAGTTCCTCGCGCGGCGAGCTGGATATTCATCGGCCATATATTGATGAAATAATATTGAAATGCGGAACGTGCGGCGGCAAAGCCATACGCATAAAAGAAGTGGCGGATGTGTGGTTTGATTCGGGATCCATGCCTTTTGCGGCTGGCGTGGCTTATCCAGCCGATTTCATATGCGAGGCGATTGATCAGACACGCGGATGGTTTTATACGTTACTGGCAGTCGCGACACTGCTTGGCAAAAACGCACCGTATAAAAATGTATTGACCCTTGAGCTGGTGCTGGATGAGAAAGGAAAGAAGATGTCGAAGTCACGCGGCAATGTGGTGGAGCCAAACGCGCTTATGGAAAAATACGGCGCCGATGCGGCTCGATGGTATTTTTTTACGGTCAATCAGCCGTGGGATCCGAAATTGTTTTTTGAAAAAGATGTAGCACGCAGCCGTAACGCGCTCGCCCTTTTTTGGAATTCATTTTTGTTTTTCAAAACATATAACAAAAATTCAAAATTCAAAATTCAAAATTCAAAATTCTTGAATATTTTAGATAAGTGGATCCTCGCTCGCCTCAACGAAGTCGCACGCATCATAACTGAGAAACTTGACCATTATGACATTGTGGATGCCGCGCGTTTGCTGGAAGCGTTTATCGGCGACGATCTTTCACGGTGGTATATTCGGCGATCCCGCGAGAGATTTAAAAAAGAAGGGAAAGACGCTGATGAAGCGGCGCAAACGCTTGGTTTTATTTTACGAGAGACCGCAAAATTGCTGGCACCATTTGCGCCGTTCATATCTGAAGCCGTCTATCAGGGACTTGAGGGAGAGAAGAAAAGTGTGCACTTAGAAAATTGGTTTACCCCCCCGCGCCCCCGCCAGTCCGGCAGGCGGGCCCCCTTCGTAAGGGGGGGAAATAAGGAATATGATATCCTCTTAAAAGAAATGGACGAAGTACGCGAGATCGTTGCGCAAGCGCTCGAAGCGCGCGCGAAAGCGGGAATCAAAATACGACAACCGCTTGCTTCGCTCAAAATCAAGAGGCAAAAATCAAAAATCAAAAATAATGAAGAATTATCAGATTTAATAGGAGAGGAGGTAAATGTACGCAAGGTAATTTTTGATGAGCATACAAAAGAAGATGTTGAAATTGATACCAATATAACACCGGAACTTAAAGAAGAAGGAGAAATACGTGAGTTGATTCGTTTGATTCAAGACGCGCGCAAAAAGGCGGGGCTCAAATCGGGTGAGAAAGCATCGCTGGAAATCAAGATTCCTGTCGATCTTGTCGAGACCGCCAAACGCAATAAAAAGCAGTTGATGTATGAGACGAAAACAGAGTTTTAATTCCGGTTTTGCTTTTTTGCGACAAGTGCTACTAAAGCAACAGCAATAACAACTAATGCCGCAAGAATATAAAGATTCGTCATAATATTAT
>CAYHZD010000049.1:0-4869 GCA_964361035.1 uncultured Candidatus Saccharibacteria bacterium | reverse complement strand
ATTGATTTTGAAGGCGGAGAAAAAGTCGGCAAAACATCGCAATTAAGTCGTGCGAGAATATATTTGGAAAAAAAAGGATGTAAGGTGGTTACGAGTCACGAGCCCGGAGGTGGCGATCCACAAATTCGTCAGAAACTGCTCGACATGAAAGAAAACATGTCTCCGGAAGAGGAACTGGATCTTTTCTGCGAGGACCGACGGCTTCATGTGCAAAATGTAATTCGGCCGGCGCTCAACGAAGGCAATATCGTGCTACTAGACCGTTTTGAACCTTCCACCATTGCCTATCAAGGATATGGCCGCGGTTTATCTCTTGCACTCATCCGCGAAAGGAGTGCCGAAGCACGCAATGGCACCTGGCCTGATCTTATTATTTTATTCAACGCAGATCCTACGAAGGTGCTCACGCGGGCAAAAGCTACCACGCGATTTGACCAAGAAAATATTGTATTCCACCTATGCGTCTGGAACGGTTTTCTTACCCAAGCGGCGGAAGACAAAAAACGATGGTGCGTCATTAACGCCACCCCGTCTGAAGAGGAAGTCTGGCAAACAGTCAAACAATGCCTCGATAAATTTATTTCCGCCCACGCCTCTTCCCTCTCAAATGCTTAAACATCTCCATCTGTTGCAGGCGCTTGTGCGCCTCTTTTTTTGTGCGGTACCGGCCGAAGACCCTTCCGGTGGTCTCCGAAAGCACCACATATTTCCCTTTTTCTTTTTTGATCATAACCCTTATTCAACCACAAATCGAACTTTCTATCTAGTTGCGGGGGGTAGGCAAGATTTGAAACCAGGTGATGGAAGAGATAGTAGTGTTTTCGAGGCTGTTTGGTGAAAGAAATGTATGAAATACTAATTTATAGCAGCTCTTTTGTGGTAGAACAAATCATGATACATTATAAATACATGAATACACCGGATTACAAAAAAGCCACTGACACCGCCTTAATGCTCTTAAAATCCTTTGAAATAAGGGGACCTGTGATTCCTGTTGACGAAATAGCTCAAAGAGAAGGCATTGCAATCCAATACTTTCGTCCCGATCACGATAAAAAACTCGAAAAGGTCTCTGGCTTTTTCGATCCTGACTCGAAAACAATATACGTCAATTCCGCCGATACACCGACTCGTCAATTATTTACTATTGCTCACGAGCTAGGACATTTTGAATTACAACATAACCCATCACAATTTGATGTATTATATAGATTTGCTACGCCAATAGATAAGGAGCCCGTTGAACAAGAAGCAAATTGTTTTGCAGCAAATTTATTAGTACCAGAAGAGATGCTAGCGAAAATTATGAAAAAATATAACTTAACAGCTAACGATTTTCAAACCCTAGCTGATCTATTCGGAGTATCGGCGGAGGTGATGAAATACAGATTGAGATGGATACTGAACGCAAACAACTTTTAGATGCTTTTCGTGATAGGCCGGATATTTTAGTTGATTTGGTTTCTGCCGATAATGAAACCAAAAAAGCCGAGTTAGAATCTAAGCGGGAACAAACAGCGGCGTTGCTTCAGGAAAAAAAAGAAATAAATCGGATGCGCGCGAGTTGGTCTCGTTGGTTGCTAATTTGTATTGTTAGCATTGTATCTTTTGATTTTTTACTTATTGCGTTATTGGGTTTAAATATATGGACTTTTGAAGATCAAAGGCTCATCCTCGCTTTTATTATTGAGGGTTTGATAAAAATAACAGGTCTTGCTTATATAGTCGTGAACTATTTATTCGATAAAAATGAAAAAAATATCTTTCATGAATGAATTAGATATGGAAACAAAGGTATCGTACGCTACGCAGTTTATCAGAGATATCGCACGCCAATGGCAAGATATGAGCGTAAATCAACAGCAAAGGCTACAAAAAGCGGTTCTACCAGAGGGTATTGTGTATGATAAAATGACTGAAAAGTTTGGAACCGCTAAATTTGCTTGTATTTTCGATCTTTCTCGTTAATTAAAAGGCGTAATTAAAAGGCGTCGCCTTTTTTCGTGCTGCGATAGCGAAAAAAATAAAGTAAGGCATGAGGCCTTCAAGCGAGCTCTGGTATTCAGGCCCGCCAAGCACCGCATCGCAAAAAACTTCCCGCGCGCGGACGATTTCTTTGTGTCTTCCTTTTTGAGACACCGTACGCCATCGCGGATCGTCGAGCGTACGATAAAAAAGTTCCAGCGTGCGCTCTACGGATCGCCAAAATGACTCTGTGTCTTTCCCCTGCCAATGGCGCGTACGCGCCACTTCGGCGCCAATATTGCCGAGTTGTTCAAAAAGAGAAAGAGTTTCCCATTGATTTGTCAGCATGACATTCTAAGAATAACATATGTTACAAATTCACGATCGTAGATTTGTAACATTTTCAATCTTTTATTAACTTATAAACAATCATGTTAATACGCTCCCGTGTGGCGCGATCTTCCACATGCAGAGAACGATTGTTCTGCACTGGTTTTATATTAATAAGTGAATCAAATGCAATCCAATCTTCTTTCGCCTTTTGTGGGAATAGATTAATCCCCCAGCAATCCTCCCGCTTTGATCCCTCTGCGATCAGTATTTCCTCCTCGTCGGCATGAAATTCTGCGCCAATCGCCATGATACCTTGTGCAATATCCACGACTCCCTTCACAAACTCGCTTTTCCATTCATCGGCAATCCGTTGTAATTCCGCCTTCTCGATGAGGTCCTTAATGATGCGTATCTCCATATTCGCATTCAATCATAAACCTCGTTATAAATCTAGTGAGAGCTCATTCTATAAAATCTTTTTCATTTTTTGGCTTAATCATTGTTTTTCCGCAGTATACACATTTTTGATCTCGTTCTCGGATTAATTTCAATTTATCTTCGGATAAATTATACCTATTAGCCATGATATCATTTAATATTTAATATAGAAACTTATTCCTGATTCTTGTCATCTATAGCAAACTTGACAGGTTCTATTCCAAAGTAAAAACGGTAACAAAAAAGAATTGGTTGCTTCGCTTGAAGAATATTTATCAATCGCTTCCGCGTATTTATCCAGACTATCTTTCTGCGCTTGCTCCGCGGAACTTCCTTTGATTAAGGAAAGGCCGACCTGATTCGAGCATTCAAGAACCGGGGCGGCCAATTTATCTTCAAGCGGTTTATTGAAATAATCTTTGTCTATTGGAAACATAAAAGGCTGAATGTAACCGATAAAACCTTTTGCGCCCATCCTCATTATTTCTTTGCCCAATACGGCGCCCGCATCACACGCTCTTACAAACATGGTTTTATCCTCAAGGAGATCGGTGCCGTCTCCAGTTGATAGAATGATTTCGTTCTGACCGGCAACCACTTCTTGATTCCCGTGCCCATTTAAAATCACCACGTCGATCGGCCGCTTTGCCAAGTAACTGTGCAACATTTTCTTTTTCGCTTTGTCTTTGTCCAAATCAATAATCTGGACCCCTCTTTTTTTCGCTTCGTCAATCAAAAGACCCGCCCAGTAAAACAGGTAATGCGTCGGCGTATCATGGCGCGGTCTAGTAAGCAGGAGTAACATCTTGCGGTTCTTGGGTCGGTAATTTGCCGAGCGAGCGCAAATAGGCGAGCTGCATTTCTATCATTTTTTTGCCGATGTCATCCTGCTTTTCTACTCTTTTTATCAGCTCTTCAATGCTAAAACTGCCGTCGCCGCCTACGGATATTTCGATATTAGACGGAATCGTCCGCAGTCTCGCTGTAACAAGATTTACGATATCTTCGGAAATGTTTTGAAGATCGCTTTCCATTTCCATAAAAATTATTTCCGTTTTTCTTCTAAGGGGACAAACCTCAGTTCAATAAGTTTTTGCAAAATTATTTTACCGAGCTCGGAGTCGATTTTTATTTCTCTATAGGCGACTTCCCACGTTATGGGGCCTCGTTCAGACAAATCCAAAACAACCTCGCGCCTAACCCCAATAGGCAAATTGGCGTAGAATCGAAAAAAGGCGTCCCTATGCATATATATAAATTATTATATCTTTCTGATAAATCCTGCTACCTTGCATTATATCAGGATGTGCGGCTAAGTAAAGAATCGCGCAAACTGCCGGAACGCTCGTGTTTTAGGCAACCACATTTGGCGGATTGATTAATTGATAATTTGCAAGAAATTCGTTTGGCGTCTTCCCGTTCAATCCGCAGTGCTCCAGATCATTGTAATACATATTCCATAATCTGATGCGATAACGCAAGTCTTCTGCGGAAGTGAAGAGGATTTGTTCATACAATTTTTCTTGGTCTTCGCGATGAGAACGTTCGACCGTGCCGTTTTGCGCGGGCTTGCCCGGATCGATAAGGTAATGCTTGATGCCGTGTTCCCGACAATACAAATCAAGCGCATGTAACGATTTCACCAGCAGATCACTGCGTTTGTTGGTTCCCGTATAATAATTCGTAAAGGTGGCGTGATTGTCGGTCTTGATCGCACGAACCGCAAATGGCGCTCGACGTATTACTTCCTGAAGAAACATGACGCTGTGATGATTTACCTGCTCGTCGTAAATCTCAAGATGGCGCCAGCGTGACGCCTTATCAATCGCGGTATATTGGAAGTATTGCCGCCCCGCAATCATTCCCGGTACATATTTCACGTCAATTTCCACCAGCTCTCCCGCAGCGAGTTTCGCTTTGATGTATTTGTACTTCATGCGTCTGACGCGATATTTGCGCACGAGGCCCTCTCGCTTCAGAATGTAGCCGATGGTGCGAGGAGCGATGGTAAATCCCTCTTTCTTCAGTTGCCAATGAAGCTTCAGGGCGCATTTCTTTGTTTCTTTTCGCGCTTCGATAATTTGCTCCTTGATCCGGATCGGTGTTTCGTTACGATACTTTGAATAACGAAAT
>CAYHZD010000048.1:0-4897 GCA_964361035.1 uncultured Candidatus Saccharibacteria bacterium | reverse complement strand
TACATACTCAATTGCGCGAAGCGGGAGGAAGTCAGGATCGGGCCTGGAAAATTGCGGAAAATGCGGCTCTCGCAGCGACAGAGAGAGGGAAGAATGTCGTGCTTGATGCCGATTTTATTGCGGTGGAGAAGCGCAAGAGCCTGCTTCATATGGCAAAAGATGTTGGGAAAGATGTCTTTTTTGTGCGGGTCGTTTGTCATTTGGAAATGATAGATTATCGACTCCTTACGGCATCGTATCCGGAAGGTTCTTTTTTCTCCGGCGCGAATCCGACCTGCGAGAAACTTAAAGAAATTTGGGATACACTCGATGGCAACACGCGTGGCATGCTTATTAAGAAAAAAGAAATGCAGCGCCGCCTTTTGAATCATTATCAATGGAAAGGCGGAAGACACGGCGGTAAACTCTTTCTTAAAAAAATGACATTCGTTGATTTTGAAATTGATACGACTAATGAGAAGACGTGGCCGGCGGAAGCGAAACATATCGCTAAGCAAATTCGTTTGCGATAGGAGGTGGGGTGGGCTTACGCCCATCCTTTTATTATTTATATTTTGAATGCTTTATAAAAAAAATATGCATTACGTAAATTCTCCGTACGTGCGGACGAAAGACGTAATAAAATGGTATAGAGACCTGTACAAAAAACACGGCGGGCCCGCCCAACTGGCGGCAGGCAGGCCGCAAGATTCCTTCGATGCTGCTCAGGGCAAGCATTGGACGCTTTGGTGCAAACGGCCTAAAACGATGCGAGAGCGCGAACAGGTAATGATGGAAGCGATTTTGACCCAGCGGGCGAATTGGCGCAATGTGGAGCAGGCGGTGGCGCTCCTTAAAAAGGAGCGTTTGTTGTCGTTGGCTGCCTATGCGCGCGCGTATTGCAAAAATCCTGTGCATACTGCTTTGCTTATTAAGTCGTCGGGTTTTTATCAGCAAAAAGCGCAGCGCCTTTGCGGACTCGCCGCATTTGTAAAAAAGCGCTATGGCGGTATCGCGGCGATGAAAAAGGCCGCTCTCCCGCGCTTGCGCACGGAACTGCTTTCGTTAAACGGCGTAGGCCCCGAGACAGCCGATAGCATCCTTCTTTACGCGTTTGATAAACCCATTTTTGTGATTGATGAATACACGCGCCGATTTTTAGAACAGTTAAAACGAAGTCATCAAGCTCGTGATGCTTATCATGCACTTCAACAATTTTTTCAAGCGAATTTCAAAAAAGATTTTCGGCTTTACCAAGATTTCCACGCGCTCATCGTGATTGATCAGAAAAATAAAAAAGCCCGCGGGGGCGGGCCAGCCAAGTAAAAATAGCTATCGTTTACCGCTCGGTTTTTCTTGCCAGCTCATAGATAACGCGACTGACAGGAAGGGTGCTGCAAATGCGCTTGGAGAGCGCGGTAAAAATATCAATACCGGGAGATGGGCCAATGATTTCAACGGAGGGAAGTGGTTTTCGTTGCTCTCTTCTTACTTTAACGTGTAACTTATGCGGCGCCACGAGCGCAGTGGCCCTGCAAACGAGTTCCCGGTCGGTCATATGGTCTGTCCGGCTTATGCCAAGAGGTGATATGATAAGGGTGTAAGCGCGGGTGAAATTACCGTAAGTGCTGTAATATTTCGCATAGATTGCTTTTTCTTCATTATAAAGTTCCGATGGACCGATCTCAACGCGCAGTAAGGGAAACCCGATCGTCTTGATGCAATCAAGGACGGTTGACTTGATGAGCGCGTCGTAATCCTGCGGAATTTTTTTATGTATGGAAATTCCCGGATTCAATGCCATAAATTCACGATAGTCTGCTGTCGCTTCTGCCACCATATGTGCATTCTCCTTTCTGGTAAGATCTTCATAAAAACGTTATCATTTATAACATGGAAAGTCAACAATTTTTATTTCCAAAAGGATTTTTGTGGGGCGCCGCGACCAGTGCGCATCAGGTAGAGGGCAATCATGACAACGATTGGACGGAGTGGGAAAAAGAGGGCCATCCAATTTCCGGGCATGCGTGCGATCACTACAATCGTTTCCGCGAGGATTTTGATATTGCGCGATCGCTTGGCCACAACGCGCACCGATTTTCCCTTGAGTGGTCGCGCATTGAGCCACAGGAAGGAATATTCGATGAGAAAGAAATCGCGCATTATCGGGAAGTGATTGCGGCATTACGCGAACGCGGTATGGAGCCGTTTGTGACGCTCTGGCACTGGACGCTTCCGCTCTGGATGCGCGACAAAGGCGGGGTTGCATCCCGCGAGTTCCCAAGATTTTTTGCCCGCTTTGCGGAACGCATGGCAAAAGAATACAAAGACGACGCGCGGTTTTGGATCACGATCAATGAGCCGATGATATGGACGACGAATGCCTATCTGCGGGGAATCTGGCCGCCACAGAAAAAATCCGTTGTCGAATTTTTTCATGTGGTGCAACATTTGATTAAGGCGCACCGGCAGGCTTATCGATCCATTCATGCCGTGTATGCCAATAAGCAAAAGGGGAGGAGGGTTCATGTGGGAATTGCGAAAAATAATTCCTTTTTTGAAGGATGGGCAGCGCCGCTTGTGAGATGGTTTTGGAATCATTGGTTTTTAAATCGTATAGCGGATCGTCACGATTTTATTGGTCTTAATTATTATTTTCATAATCATATAAAAGGGCTTCAGTTCAATCAAAACGAAAGTAAAGATGTGAGCGACATGGGCTGGGAGATCTATCCGGAGGGAATATATCATGTTCTGTGCGATCTTAAAAAATATCACAAGCCGATTTATATTACGGAAAATGGGATTGCGGATGCAAAAGATGTAAAACGAACAGATTTTATTCGCGATCATCTGCGCTTCACACTCAAGGCTTTGCGCTCCGGCGCAGACGTGCGCGGATATTTTTATTGGTCGCTTCTCGATAATTTTGAGTGGGATAAAGGGTTTGATCCGCGGTTCGGTCTTGTGGAAATGGATTATCAAACGATGGAGCGTCACATCCGCCCAAGCGCCCGCGCATATTGCGACATTATTCAAACAAATGGAAGCGATCTATGAGCGGACTTCTGGTAGCGTTACTGGCGCAAATCATATTAGGCAGCGCGGATGCATTTGATAAGGCGCTTTTAAAAATCCGCGTGTTTGATCCGTTTGCCTACACGTTTGGCGTGGCCTTGCTGGGCGCGGTCGCTCTCGTGCTTGCGCCGTTCGGATTTCTCCTCTCCGCAAAAGCCGCTCTCGTTGCGATCCTTTCCGGGGCAGTCTGGATCATCGCTCTTTTTTTTCTTTTTACGGCTCTTGCGCGATCAGAGGCATCAGCCGTGCTCCCCTTAATCGGCGTGCTCTCGCCGCTCTCAACTCTTCTTTTTGCCTCTTTTTTTCTTGACGCTTCGCTTGGCAGGCACGAACTCGTGGGATTTGGCATTCTGCTTGCGGGCGGTGGAGTTCTGTTGAGCGTCGAGCAAAGGGGGTTGCGCACCGCCACGGCGGTGTGTGCATTCGCGGCCGCCTTCTTTTTTGGCATTGGCAACGTCCTTGCCAAGGAAGCATTTATTCTGGCGGATTTTATTCCGGCATTTATCTGGATTAAATTAGGCGGCTTAAGTGTTGCGATTGGTCTTCTTCTCTTTGTGCCATCAATGCGTGCGCGTCTTAAAGCGTCGTGGAAAGCGACTTCTTTTGGCAAAAGTTTTTTTTATATCGCCAATCGCGGGCTTGCCGCGTTCGGATCGCTTTTGCTGTTATATGCGATTTTTCTCTCGCATCCCGCGCTGGTGGATGCCACCCAAAGCATGCGCTACGGGATTATTTTTCTTGCCGGCTGGCTTTTTTTAGGCGAGCGGTTTGGCGGAAGAATATTTTGGAGAAAATTATTTGCTCTCGTGATTATTATTTCCGGTTTTCTTTGGCTTGGCGCAAAGACCTACGCACAGGCATTCCCGCCGGTGTCCGAAGCGCGACCGATTCGATGGGGAGTAACGTTTTCGGCAAAATTCGCGCGCCAATTAGGCCTTGATCCACACACCGTTTATCGAGCGATGCTTGATGAGCTTGCGCCAAAGCGCATTCGTTTGGTTGCTTATTGGGACGATCTGGAAAGAAAACGCGGCGTGCGCGATTCCTCGGATCTTGATTGGCAAATTCAGGCGGCAAGCGACCGCAATGTTGCTGTTATTCTCGCGCTTGGTATGAAAGTGCCGCGTTGGCCGGAATGCCATCTGCCCGACTGGGCGCGAACGCTTCCCACTGAAGAACGCGAAGAAGCGCTACGTGCATTTATGAAGGAAACGGTAGAACGGTATCGGCATGATTCTGCCATTACGATGTGGCAAGTGGAGAATGAGCCCTTTTTATCGTTTGGTGAATGCCCGAAGCGCGGAGAAAATTTTTTAGAAAAAGAAATTGCGATCATAAAAGATTTTGATCCCGCGCGCCCCGTGCTCGTCACCGATGGCGGCGAGATGGGCATCTGGCCGCGCACGGCGCGTTACGGCGATGTGTTCGGCATCTCACTCTATCGTAAGGTTTATCCGCGTTTCTTCGGGCCGATCACCGGCGTGATGGAGTATCCGGTCACCCCAAATTTTTTCCGCATCAAAGAGCGCTTGACGCGACGTACTCTTGAAGATCCGCAAAAGCCATTTATGGTGATTGAACTGCAAGGCGAAGTATGGGGGCCGGAAGCAATACCAAAATTTTCGCTTGAAGAGCAGATGGCGATTTTTAATCCCGTCTATTTTAAAGAAACAATTGCCTACGCGAAAGCAACTGACTTTGAAGATTATTATTTATGGGGCGCTGAATGGTGGTACTGGTTGCGCGCGCGCCACCACGAAAATCAATTTTGGGACATCGCAAAGAAAACGCTTGCAGAATAGCCATAACTCTAAATCTAGCCATGGCTAAAAAGAGAGTT
>CAYHZD010000047.1:0-4947 GCA_964361035.1 uncultured Candidatus Saccharibacteria bacterium | reverse complement strand
TTGCCATATGATCAAGTTCATGCGCGATCTTGTCAGAAGACCAGTGTGTCCACTCAACGCACCATGTACAATATATCTCAAAACGCTGCCGAATCTTCTTCCAGCATGCACGTTCTTCGTTTGCTGAAAGCGTGGTATATCGGCGACTCTCCAACAATCTTTTGCAATGAACTACGTCATCAACATACCCATCTTCCATGTAAGGCCTCCTTTACGCTTTTTTTAAGCGTACCATGCGCTTCTGCGCAAAACAAGCGTTATGCTATAACGCCGCCGCCGAGCATGGCGCCGTTTTTTGCGTAACATACGGCGGATTGGCCGGGAGCGACCGCTCTTTGAGGATTTTTGAATTGAATCACGAATCTAGAATCATGAATTATGGATTCACTTTTTTCTCGATCGCCCCATGATTCACCATTCATGATTCTTGCTTCCTGAAGAGGTTGACGAAATCGAATGCGCGCAAAACATGAGAGTGGCATCTGCGGCGTCTCGCCTGAAATCCAATTTACGTCCATGACTGTGATTTCTTTTCGATACAACGCCGGATCGTTTTCTTCCGCCACCACTACCGTATTGGTTGCCATATCCCTTTCAACAACATAACGAGCTTTCGTTTCGCGATTTCCCGAGATTGCTAATTCATGATTCTTGATTCCTAAATTCAACCCATGCCGCTGGCCTATCGTGACAAATTGTGCGCCGTCGTGCATGCCGATTGTCGCGCCCGTGGTGGTAAGCACCGCACCCTCACGCGCCGGCATGATTGATCGCAAAAAATCAGCAAAATCAATAGCGCCCACAAAACAAAGCCCTTGTGAATCCTTTTTATCCCAGTTAGGCAAACCGCGTTCTTGTGCCATCCGCCGCACCTGCGATTTTTCGTAATCGCCGATGGGGAAAAGGCAGTGCTTAAGCTGATCTTGGGTAAGGGTCCAGAGGAAATAGGATTGGTCTTTGTTTAAATCGCGAGCGCAAGCGAGCTCATACATTTTGATTTTTGATTTTTTATTTTTGATTTTAACGTAGTGCCCTGTCGCAATAAAATCCGCCCCCTGTTCCAATGCTTTTTGTAAAAAAACGCCGAACTTGATGCGGCTGTTGCACATGACATCCGGATTGGGCGTGCGGCCGACTGCGTACTCGGCCGTCATATAATCCACGACTGCGTTTTTGTATTCATCACGAAAATCCCATACCGCAAAGGGAATACCAAGGTGCGCTGCTGCGCGCGCGGCCATAAAGCGGTCGTCGCGCGTGGTGCAGTGAATCCCCTCGGGAGACCACGTGCGCATGAAAATGCCGCGGACGTCATATCCATGTCCTTTAAGAAGTGCCGCCGCAAGCGACGAATCCACTCCGCCGGACATTGCGACAAACACCCTTCGATTTTGTTCATGGCAGGCTTTTTTCATAATTTGACAATACCATAAAAAAGACGCGGCGTAAAACCGCGTCGTGTAATATTACTGGTAGTAACCTTACTTGTTAATTTCCGTTCATCACCCTCACAACCTCACTCTCCGTCAACATCACGCCATAAATCCTCACCTCATCAATGGACCCCGGAAATGTCTCATACGCATTGCGCGTCTGCCCGATGCGGAATGTGTCAATGATCGGTCCAAATGACATGGGCACCGCAAGATCAAGCACGCCGTCAAGGTATCCACGCAAGATGGCGCCATCATAGGTGATTGCGAGATGATGCCATTGGTTTAAAGGAAGAAATGAGGTGAAGTACACTTTAAAATTTATCTTGTTTATCTTGCCACGTCAAATACAAAAAACGACACGGTGTGCGCCGCGTCGTTTTTCTCGTGCGTATATATATTGTTATCGTGTATTGTTATCGTACCCAAATCACGAAGGTGAACACTTTCTCTCCGCGACCGAGATCACGCTCATGGAGCGAGCTTCTGCCATGCGCGTCTTTTCTTACAATCTTGCCCCACGCGGATGGATGATTGAGATCAAGATCCGAGCTTTGGCCATTACCTAATAATGCCCTACTCGCTGCGGACAAAAGACTCACCGTATTGACACTATCAAGATGCGCGTATATTTGCGCCAGCATATCGTAGTCATGCTGATTCGGGTGCTGATTGGGCGTAGGATCGGCTGAATAATCCATGCAGGTGCCAAGCGGCGTATTGTAAAAATCCTCGTCTTGATGATCAAGGCCGAGCGTGTGGCCTACTTCCTGGCACATCACGAGATTTCTCCACGCGGGCGTGTTATAGGTGGGCGTATCAAAATAAGAATCATTGACTTTTGTCACCCCCTTGGTGATGTGATCGCCGGTAATCCAAATTTGCGCGATCCCGAGCCATCCATTAAATCCGTATTTCGCGCTGCAAACTTCTACACGACCGTTCGTTCCCTTGCAACGGCGCGGGTCAGTATTGCCGGTCGCCACTACGGTATCAAGTGCATCGGAAAGGCTCCAATCGGTTGCGGTAGTACCTAGTGTCGCATCCCACTTTGAAGAAACATTGTCCCCAAGCTTAAGGGTGAAAGGATTGGCCGTACGACCCCAATGATATGTGCCCCACGAATGACTCGCGGTTGCCACAGCCGTGATTCCTCCAAAAAGCAAAAGAATACCGGCCGCAACCACTGCTTCTTTCTTTGTCATATATTATACATGTATTATTTTATGTTAATAATTTCTATTCGAACTTTTTTTCATTATAATGAAATCTCCAGAAAAATCAATATAATAATAGCATACTTCCCATTGAAAAAAACATTGCAAAAATTATCTTCTATGGTATAATGGAAGCATGCCTCAATGGTATCTCTACGCAATTACCAGTGTGATCGCGGTTGGCGCCATTTCGCTGGTGGGTATTTTTACGCTCTCACTTCAAGAACACGTACTGCGCAAATACACATTCTTACTGATTAGCTTGGCAATCGGCGCTCTTCTGGGCGATGCGTTTATTCATCTCATTCCTGAATCTTTCGAGGAACTGCCGATGACGACTGCGGGCATATTGGTAATCGCCGGCATCCTGATTTTTTTTGTATTAGAAAACATCCTACACTGGCACCATCATCATAGTTCGACCTCACTCATCATGAATGGATCCGAAAAAGAACACCATGACGCAATCCATCCAGTCGGCCGGATGATTCTTGTCTCCGATGGTGTCCATAACATTCTTGATGGGATTATTATTGCGGTAAGCTATCTGGTGAGCATTGAGGTGGGAATTGCCACGACCATCGCGGTCATTTTGCATGAGATCCCGCAGGAAATCGGCGACTTCGGCGTACTGTTGCACGCCGGATATACCAAAACGCGCGCCTTGTTTCTCAATGCCCTCTCTGCGATCCTTGCGCTGGTGGGCGCGCTGGCGGTGATGGTAATAGGAGAAACCACCGAGCCAATGATCATGGCGATCGTGCCGATCGCAGCGGGCGGATTTATCTATATTGCCACCGCCGATCTTATTCCGGAATTGCGCGACACCAAAAGCCCCTTGCGCGCGCTTGCGCAGCTTTTCATGGTGATCCTTGGCATTGCCGCCATGATCGCGCTTGCGCTTACGGAGTAAATTTTTTATATAAATTAAATCAAAAAACCGTTATACGAAAGATAGATCCCTAAACGAACTCTATTTTTAGCCATGGCTAATTTTAAAGTTTTTATAATGCCAAAATATTGCTGATGCGGTGGGGGTGAGATTCGAACTCACGATACCCTTTCGGATATATTGGTTTTCAAGACCAACGCCTTAAACCACTCGGCCACCCCACCTCTCAAAAAGTATAGCAATATATCACTATTTATGCTAGCATACTCACGATCAATTCTTTTATAGGAAAGGAGAAAACTGATGCGTATTCGTGGTATCGTACACTGTCTCTTTATAATGACAGGTTTACTGATATACCAAAACCCCCCCGCTGGCGCTCACGCAAATATAGATGAGGAGACTCTTCTGAAAGAAGGCCCCACATGGCCAGTAGAGTCTTCGAGCGCTGTCATGGTAGACTCCGAGCTTTTCTATATGTTTGGCGTAAAATATGACCGACGCCATCCCACCAGCTTTCGATGGGTAAGGACAATCGAACTCTTTGGCAAGCAGGAGCCATTGATCATCCAATGGATTGACCAAAAGTTTTTTCTTCGCGCCGCGTTGCAAATGAAGACAGGAACATTCATGGCGGGCGATGGCGTCGTGCCAAAAATAATCCCGGATTCGTCCGTGGATCCTCCGTATCGCCGTATACGTTTTACTCTTTTTAAGGACGAAAAATCAATCGCGACGCGAGATATGGTAACCCTTGTCATTCCCTTGCCCGACGAAAAAAGATGTAAACTCATCTGCGATACTGCCGGAGAACCATGCGGGGAGTCGAAACCGTGGGATTTTAAAGGGACCACAATCGGGGCTCGCCCCGTATGGCAATGCCGCAAAACCATCATACACGGATTTTGGTCAAATTCCCTTCGGGAGATTGTGCTGCAGACATGGCGTGATCATGGAAAACGTTTTGTCGCGCTCACGTTGGAAAATGATCGTCGAGTAGCCACCGAACAGCACGATGATATTGCGTCTCTTTTACATGTTGATAAACAAACGAACGCCTGTACGGTGCGCCTCTTGATCCCGCCTTTCTTATATGAACGCGTCATTCCTTTCCCCCACTGACATCATTTTTATATGATGAAGGTCGGATCAGCATGGCAAAAGCCATGCTTTTTTGTTATCCTTTGCCTAGCAGGCGCCATAGCGCGATAGGTGTTTGTGTATAAGGTGGGTTGGCCGAGTGGCTTAAGGCAGCGGTTTGCTAAACCGTGGGGGTCTAAAAAGCCCCGCAGAGGTTCGAATCCTCTACCCACCGCATCAAAAAATTTAAGCACCCTTGCGGTGCTCTGAAATTTTTTGAATACTGATATTGTAAAGAGGTCGCTCTAGTTTTTCGGGGCTTTTT
>CAYHZD010000046.1:0-5028 GCA_964361035.1 uncultured Candidatus Saccharibacteria bacterium | reverse complement strand
GATGCCTTTGAGACCGCAAAAAAGGAGGGATTGTCCGTGGCGGTGATTGCAAAAGGCGGCGCATTACTTGATCGCGCGCGGCAGGAGGCAGCGCCTTTTGTCCAACTACCCGATTCTGATATCCAGCCGCGGATGGCAAGCGGTTTTATCATCAAGGCGCTCGCGGCCCTTTTAGGGCTTGATGCATTACAAAGGGAACTGACGGCATTAGCCCCTCTACTGAAGCCCGCCCAAATTGAAGAGTCCGGGCGCGCACTTGCCGCGCGCATCGGCGACCGCGCGCCTCTTATCTATGCTTCCGCCCGCAACCGCGCTATTGCATATAATTGGAAAATAAAATTAAACGAAACCGGCAAGATTCATGCGTTTTTTAATGTATTTCCGGAATTAAATCACAATGAGATGAATGGGTTTTCTTCCCGATATTATACCGTTATATTGCGCGATCCCGATGACCACCCTCGCATCAAAAAGCGTATGGAAGCGCTTGACGTATTGTATAAAAAACAAAATGTATTCGTTGAAATCATTGATGAAAAAGGAGCGACGCATCTTCATCGCATTTTTGATTCATTGGTGCTTGCCGATTGGACTGCGCTTGCGATTGCCGAAGCGCGGGGTGTGGATCCGGAGCAGGTGCCGATGGTGGAAGAGTTCAAGAGATGTTTATCAAATTGACCTAATTAGAAATTTTCCATGCATATTCTTTTCGATATAGGGGGCACCAACACACGTATCGCGATTTCACGTGATGGCGACGCATTTAAGGAGCCGCGCGTGGTGGCAACCCCGCAAAAATTTGAAGAGGGCATTGCTCTTGTCGGCAACATAGCAAAAGAACTTATTGGCGCTGAAAAAGGTTCTTTTGATTTAAGCGCGGCGGCAGGCGGTGTTGCCGGTCCGTTCAATCGAGAAAAAACGATTTTGGTGAATGCTCCGAATCTTCCGGACTGGAAAGGCAAGCCACTCAAAAAAGAACTCGAAGACGCCCTTGGCACCACGGTTATTTTAGAAAATGATGCGGCGTTGGCGGGGATCGGCGAAGCAACGGTGGGGGCAGGGAAGGGAAAGGATATTGTGGCATATATGACCGTAGGGACGGGCGTGGGGGGCGCGCGGATTGTGCACGGACGTATCGATGAAAGCGCTTTTGGTTTTGAGCCCGGCCATCAATACATTCAGCATGCCCTCCTTGGTGAAGATATTAAATGCTGGACATTGGAATCTCTTGTTTCCGGCTCCGCACTTCAAAAACGTTTTGATAAAGATCCGCGCGAGATTGCGGATCCGGCGGTATGGGAAGATCTTGCCAAATTACTTGCGGTGGGTCTTCACAACACGATAGTCCACTGGTCTCCCGATATAGTGGTGCTTGGCGGGTCCATTATACGGAGCAACCCCGCCCTCCCCTTAGATCGCGTCATATTTCATTTGAAAAATATTCACTCTATTTTTGGTGAGCCGCCACCCTTGGTGCCATCAGAACATGGCGACCAAAGCGCTCTTTATGGCGCTCTTGTTTTGCTCACGCGGTAATTTCATAGTATACTTTTCTCATGGGTCGTTTTTTACATGGCCTTAATGTGGTGGCACAATGCCGCCGGTGGAGAGTGCCGCTCTGGTCCTGTCCGCAGTTTTTGTTTATCGTGATGGGTATCATTATTATTTTTGCCATGGTAGGCACCAATATGGTTGCGCGCCGTTTTGCCGCCCCCGAGGTGGCTGCCATTGTGGTGCTTTTTGTTACCGCTTTTCTTTTTGTGATGGGATACTTCATTACGAAATCCTTTGAGCAGATGGCCCAGACATCGCAAGCAAAATCAGAATTTATGAGTATCATGTCTCATCAATTGCGCACTCCGCTCACGAATATTCTTTGGCGTCTTGAAAAAATGTTGAGCCAGAATACCTTAGCGAAAGACGAAAGACGCGATGTCGCCATCGTGTATCGGGAAGAACAAGAATTGATGCAAATGGTCAACGCCATGCTTGAAGTACATCGCATAGAAGAAAAGGTGTTGGTGCTTGAAAAGCAAGCATTCATGTTTCGCGATCTCGTCGTCAGAGTAGCGGATGAATTTCAAGCGAACGCTCAAAAAAAAGAGATAACGCTCCATGCGCCAGAGGAGAGAGAGCCGTTTCCGGTGTTCGGCGATGCGATCCGTATCCGATGGGTGATAGAGAATCTTTTAGACAACGCGCTTCGTTACAGCGGCAAAGGAACGACGATAACCGTGGATCTCGCGCGCAAAGGAACGTGTGTTATACTGAATGTCAGTGATCAAGGCCCCGGTATTACCGAGGAGGCGCAAAAAAAGCTTTTCACCAAATTTTTTCGCGGCTTCGATAAAGACAAACACCTTACTACCGAAGGATTTGGCCTCGGACTTTATATTGCCAAAGCAATCATAGAAGCGCATGGCGGAGGAATTGGCGTGCGCTCGCAATTACAAAAAGGGTCGACATTTTGGTTTACACTGCCATTAAAAGTATGAAAAAAATTTTAATAGTGGAAGATGATCCAGGACTGCTCGAATCGTTTCAGAAGGCGTTTTCCGGCAGACCCTACGAACTCATCCAGGCTATGGACGGCGAACAAGGCCTTGCGCGCATGCGCGCTGAAAAACCGGATATGGTGCTTCTGGATTTGCTCCTTCCTAAAAAGCACGGATTTGAGGTACTCGAAGAAATGAGAAATGACGCCGCGCTGAAACAGATGCCGGTGATGGTGCTCACGAACCTGGAGAACGCCGAAGATGTGGAAAAGGCGCTTGAGCTGGGAGCTACCACCTATCTGGTAAAAGCAAATTATACGCTGGAAGAAATTGCGCAGAAGGTTGAGGAAGTTTTGGAATCGAGAAAGTAGAATTTAGAAAATAGAATCTATTTTTTGAATTTTTATGAAAGTTGATCCTCAACAACTTAAGGCGCTTCTTATTAATGCAGGGCTTCTGACGGCCGATGAATTTGACGCATTTGCCAAAAAAGCGGCAAAGACCGGCAAGCGTGTTGCCGATCTATTGATTGCGTCCGGCAAAATAAAGCAGGAAGATTACTCGCGCCTGCAGGCGCATATGTTGGGTATCCCTTTTGTTGATCTGGAAAATGTTCTCATTGATCCGGAGGTGCTGCGTATTATTCCGGAACCAGTGGCACGCCGACACAATATCGTGGCATTTCGCAAGTCGGGGCGCGATTTGGAAGTAGCCATGCTTGATCCGGAAGATTTGGAAACAATCGATTTCATTAGGAAAAAAGCTAACTTAACAATAAAGCCGCGACTGACGGACGAGGCCTCTTTGCGCAGTGTGCTTGCGCAGTATCGTAAGTCGCTTGAAGCAGAGTTTGAAACGATTTTGCGTAAAGAACCGGAAATAGTCCAGCCGGGAGCAGACGATCTTCCCATTGTCCGTATCGCAGATACGCTTCTGCGCCACGCGATCCTCCAGCGCGCTTCGGACATTCATATAGAACCTCGTGAGCGCGAAGTGATTGTACGCTACCGCATTGACGGCATTTTGCATGATGCCATGACGCTTCCGGCCAATGTTGCAGGAGGGCTTATCGCGCGCATCAAGGTGCTCGCGAATTTGAAGCTGGATGAACATCGGCTTCCGCAAGACGGTCGTTTTAAAATAGAAACCGAAGATTATAATATTTCATTTCGCGTTTCCATCATTCCCATCTATGACGGCGAGAAGGCGGTGCTGCGCCTTCTGCTGGAAGACACCAAGGCATACACACTTCAAACCCTCGGCTTCCACGGCGAAGCTCTTGAACGCATCCATGCCGGCATAAGAAAGACCGTGGGCATGATTTTGGCTACCGGCCCCACGGGGTCTGGCAAGACGACTACGCTTTATACTGTTATTGATTTACTCAACAAGCCGGAGGTAAATATTTCTACCATTGAAGATCCAATTGAGTACCACATCCCACGCGTCAATCAAACGCAGGTCAAACCCGATATCGGCTATACCTTTGCCAATGGTTTGCGCGCGCTGGTGCGGCAGGATCCGGATATTATTATGGTAGGCGAGATTCGCGACAATGAAACGGCGTCTCTTGCGGTCAACGCCGCCCTTACCGGCCATCTCGTGCTCTCCACGCTGCACACCAACTCGGCTGCCGGCGCACTGCCGCGCCTTATGGACATGCGGGTGGAGCCCTTCTTGATTACTTCCACCGTAGAGATTATCATCGCCCAGCGCCTCGTGCGCCAGCTGTGCCCAGAAAAAGAGGAATATTATCTTTCCGCTGCCGATCAGGCCGACCTTGCAAAGCAGGTTGATCTGGAGCGTGTGCTCTGGCTTTTAAAGCAAGAAAAAATTGTGGACGCTTCCGCCCAGTGGAAGCATATTCCATTCTTTCGCCCCAAGCCAACGCCCGAATGCGCGGATGGCTATAGAGATCGCATCGGTATCCACGAAGTGCTCATTATGAGTTCTGCCATCAAAGAGATGATTATGAAAAACATGTCCGCCGATGAGATTGACCGCGAGGCGCGTAAAGAAGGCATGATCACCATGGCGGAAGACGGCATTTTTCAGGCCGCGCGCGGTATTACCACCATTGAAGAAATCTTGCGAGTGATGAGGGAGTAGGGAACGTTGTATCATTTTGTCCCAAGCAAGGTTTGGGACAGGTTCGTTAAAATTACCAATAAAATGAAGCATTTTGTAGCTATTGACTTTAGTAGTATTTTTTGATATAATAATAGATAGAATAAAACTGCAGGAAGGAGGACGATATGGCAATAGCACATTTTGACGGGGGCCTCACAGAGGCCCAGAAAAGGATTGTAACGGAAGTAATGGAGGCGGCCAAAGGGGGTCTTTGGGCCAAGGTTATATTTTGGTCCAAAGTCAACCCCGACGGGAGCACTGAGGCTACCGTCGAGATCGAAGCCACCCGATACAACGGAGAGGACGAGTAGCACATTTACCGTGAATAACGAAATGCATTTTCGTACATACGCCAAAGAGCCGCTCTCCAGAGCGGTTGTTGTTTTGAACACTCTAAAACCAA
>CAYHZD010000045.1:0-5151 GCA_964361035.1 uncultured Candidatus Saccharibacteria bacterium | reverse complement strand
CGCAACGATTGATCGCCGTATTCGACAATTAGCTCCAGAGTTGAGCGCTAGTTTTTGGTATAGGATGCGTCTTATTGCGTATTTTATCATTCCGGCGCGTGTGCTTGGTATAGTTAAGGACGTGTATTTATGGCTGTATATGCGCCTTGCTCGTGTGGATGAGGAGCGTCAACTGATGCGCCAACTCAAGGAGCTAGAAGAAGAATACGCCGTTGCGTTATAGTTTTTTGGCGACGATGAACATACATGCGGCAAGCGAAGGGAAGCGTGTAAAGAATTTGTCAACGAGAGCGAGCACGCGCGGGAAGCTGCCGAACTCCATGGTTCCCGTTTGCTCGATGCGGAATCCATGGAGTGTAACGATATCGTTCAATGCCCCGGGAGTAAACACGCGCAGGTGACCAAGCGGGCTTGTGTTTGCATACAGCCGCCGCACCGGCGCAAGCCCCAGCGTTTTGTCTACCGTGCTTACTTCGGTAAAAAAGGGTTGAAAGCCCAATAATAAGAGAACTCTATTAAACCACGCGGCAAGATTTGGGGTGATGACAATGAGTATTCCGTTTTTTTTCAACACTCGTTTTGCCTCCAAAAACAGGTGATCAGGATTGACGACGTGCTCTATGATGTGAGACGCGATAACGATGTCAAAAAATCCATTCTCGTACGCCCATTTTTTCTCTACGTCCCCGCATGTTGCTTTTATGCCGTTTTTGATTGCTGCTTTCACCGCCTCTTTATTGGTGTCTATTCCGTAAACATCCGTGCCAAAGACTTTTCCTAAGATGCTTACTCCGCATGCAACATCAAGCACCTTATTGTTCGGTGAGAAAGGGACGTCCTCAAGGCGTTCCCGCAGCGCTTTTACGTACGTTCTGTTCACACAGTAGGCTGCTTCGGACGTGTACGATTGAGAATAGTATTGTTGGTACGGATTTTTTATATGCGAAAAGGGTACACTACCGGTAGGTTCCTGTAAAGACTCATGATATACTTATGTCTCCCGATATGAAAAAGATAACGCAAAACGCTGCTTTTTTTGGTCCTCGCTCTTCCATCTTTTTTGCGACATTTTCCCGTTACGAAAAGCGTCAAAGGCTACCAACGAACGGTATGGTGGAGCCCGTGCTTTCATTTTTTTTACCAAAAGTTCGCAGGATTCTCCTCCTTGATGCTCCACATCTTATCAGCGACACCATTAGCCCAATCGTTGAAGTATATGAGAGAGGGAGAGTGTCAAAACGATTTCGTATCTCTAAGTTTTTTTACCTTCCTATTTACCTCTGGTGCAAAATTCCGAGCAACAAAGAGACGAGAATATCATTTAAGGTGAGGGATTTCTTTTCGGTGTTTTTTGTTGCCTTGTGGCAAAAAGGTCATTACGATTTATTTATCGGTCTTGAGAGCGTCTACACATTGGCCGGTTTGATTCTGAAAAAATTTGGCATCGTGAAGCGTGTTATTTATTACGTTTCAGACTATTCTCCGAGGCGCTTTGAAAATACACTCTTTAATGCTCTGTATATATATTTAGATCATTTTTGTCTCTTGCACGCAGACTTTACATGGGACGTGTCTCCCGCGATTCAAAAAGGAAGATATGAGGCTGGGTTGTCACCCACCGGTACGTATAGAGTCATCCATGTGCCGAACGGCCTTTTTCCTTCTCAAATCAAATCGTTACCGGTAAAGAAGCGAAAGAGAAATGATCTCGTGTATATGGGAATTCTTGAGCCGGATATGGGCCCGGATTTGGCAATCCGGTCGCTTGCCGCCGTTAAGAAGCACTTTCCAAACGTGCGATTGCACATCATCGGCGGCCCCGAGAGACATATCAAGATTATGAAGGAGCTTGTTCGTACATTGCACCTCGAACAGTCCGTTCTGTTTCATGGATTCATACCGAGTTTTGAAAAAATGGCACAGAAAGTAAGAGAGAGTTATATCGGTTTGGCTCCGTATCGTTCTTTTTCGGACTCTAAACGGTGGTACGGTGATGCCGGAAAAATTCGTCAATACATCGCAGCGGGTTTGCCTGTGGTTACGACGCACGTGCCTCCATTAGGTACGTATGTTGTGGAGAGAGGTGCAGGAATAAGGACAAAAGATACAGTAAACAGTTTTTCGCGAGGAATTTTGAAGCTTCTTGCGGATGACACACTATACGCAGAGCTTGCGAAAGCCGCGCACCGGTTGAGTCATGATAACACTTGGGAAAACGTCTATCAGAAAGCTTTTCGTGAGATGAGCTATGATGCTTAGAGTCTTGCCGAGGCTGTTTGTGGTGGTTAGGAAAGGAGACTGGAGGAAAATTCTTTCGGCGTTGTGGTTCCTCGTGTATAAACAGTGTTTTGAAGTGATCTTTTGGTTTAGCGTCCGTTTTCACCCGCGCAGCAGGCTATCTTCAGACGTTTCTATAGCTGTTCAAACGAAGCATCCTATCGCATTTCAATCGCCTGACCACCTTATTCCTGTAGGCACAAGATATGATAATAGTAGTCACAAAAAATTCTTGTTGCACGCAGAGGGGCTCATCGGTGAAAGTTCGCGGAGAAAACGGTTTAGTTTCTTGGATCTTGGGTGTGCAGGAGGGCAACTCGTCAAGGATTTTTTGGACATCGGGTGGGTTTCCGTGGGGCTGGAAGGTTCTGATTACTCTTTAAAGCACGGGAGGGCGAATTGGGCTCAACTCGCCGGCAAGCATTTATTTACTTGTGATATCACAAAGCCATTCAAGGTACTCGTGAACGGAAAAAAGCACCGATTTCACCTCATAACGGCGTGGGAAGTATTGGAGCATATCAGGCTGTCTGATTTGCCGGTTCTTTTTAAAAACATCATGCGTCATTTAGGCAAAGGCGGATATTTTATAGCTTCAACTACATCTCTTCCTGATGTCCATAACGGGGTGGACTTACATCAAACGAAAATGGCTAATAGACAATGGAGGATATGGATGAAAAAGAATATCCCGGGGTTGGTGTCTGTTGATGACGGGCTAGCGTTCTACGGGCGCGTTCGATATAACTCCGAGCAATCGTATCTCGTCTATCAGAAAAGATAATACGTACTGGCGCCAAGCATTGATTTGATGCAAGAAATCCACTATGATCAGAGAATTACACGCATGAACTATCTCGATTATTTCACCGGAAAAAAGATTGTGATACCAGGTGGCAATGGTTTTTTTGGTTCTCATATTGTGGAGAAATTAAAAAAAATTAAATGTGAAGTTCTTGTGCCAAAAACGAAAGAAGGAATTGATTTTCGAAAAAAGGAAGATTGTTTCTCATACTTCGCGAAAACAAAACCCGATATCGTCATAAATTGTGCAGCCAATCAGGGTGGTATAGCTTACCATGTAGGGAAACAGGCGGATTTATTCATGGACAATCTCCTTATGGGTTCGTATCTCATGCTTGCCGCACAGAAGGCAGGAGTGGAGAAATTTGTGAACATCGTGGCTGGGTGTTCTTATCCCGGGTATCTGGCGAAAGACGAAATGAATGAGGAAGATTATTGGAACGGATGGCTTCACGATAGCATATTCAGCTATGGGTTTGCACGCAAAGCATCGACGGTTTACGGCTTGGCTCTCAAAAAACAGTACAATTTTAACTCTATTCACCTGATTATGGCGAACATGTACGGTCCGCGGGAACATTTTAATCCTGAACAGAGCAAGGCTCTTGCCGGACTCATTAAGAAAATCTATGAAGCCAAAAAGAAACGACTTCCTACGGTTGAGATCTGGGGGACCGGGAAACCATTGCGGGATTGGCTCTATGTCAAAGATGGCGCCGAGGGTATTCTGCGCTCGACCGCTGTATATGATGACATTGCTCCCCTTAATATAGCGACCGGTGTACCGGTATCAGTGACCCAGCTCGCAGAGACTATAAAGAAAATCGTTGGCTATAAAGGCAGGTTTGTCTACAATACGTCGCGTCCGGATGGGGCACTCCATAAAATATTCGGGATTGGCAATATGAAAAAGGTTCTTCATTGTGTACCTCCCACATCTATCTAAAAGGGAATTAATGAAACCGTGTCGTGGTTTAGCAGGAATTACGAACACGCTATTGCTTACTAAACGCTTGAAAACCCTGGCAATTATCGGCAGTTACGGCATGGTGGGATCGGATTTAGTCCGATACCTTGGCGCGAAATTCCATGTTACTCCTATTCATAAAGTAAATTACCCTACGCATGTAGGGAGCTCTTTTGACATTGTCATAAATGCCAACGGCAACAGCAAGAGGTTTTGGGCAAACAGTCATCCGGTAGAAGATTTTATTGCGTCTACGGAGTCGGTGTATAAGAGCATAAGTGACTTCACATATGGCGTGTACGTCTATATTTCCTCAAGTGACGTCTACCATGATCATACGAACCCACGCTCGACGAAGGAAGGTGCTCCCATCAGGCCTCATGCTCTTACTCCCTATGGATTACATAAGTATTTTAGTGAGCTCCTGATTCAAAAATACGTCAAACATTACCTCATTCTTCGTTCGTCAATGATTTTAGGGAAAAATCTTAAGAAAGGTCCGTTTTACGATATCACACACCGTATGCCCCTCTTTATCACAAAGGACTCACGGTTGCAGTTGGTTACGACACGCGAGATAGCCAATAGTATCCGATTTCTTTTGAACAAAGGGATATACGCCCAAGTATTTAATATCGGAGGCAGAGGCTCATTTTCGTTTCATGATATAGAGAGATATGTTCAAACTCCGGTCACCTATTCCCGTGATTCGGAAAGGCAAGAATATGAGATGAGCGTTGCTAAAATGCTGAAGCTTTATCCTCTCAAGACTTCAGAAGAGTACCTGCGAGAGTTTCTCCATGGCCTATGAAAGCCCACGCATTTGACTACGAAGACGTTTTTATGGGAGTGAGGGAAGAAAAACCCGCGTCGTATTTCCGATCATTTTGGGACGACTACCGTTTGCGTTTTTTAACGAGACTGTTGCCTCATGTAACTGGTAAGATATTGGATGTGGGATGCGGTGGAGGGATGATCAGCGAAACTCTCCCGTATTACTATCCGAAGGCCTCGGTGTATGGGTGCGATGTGAGTAAAACCGCCATTACCTATGCCAAAAAGCTCGGAAGCGGGAAAGTCAAATATGCCATTGTCAATAACAA
>CAYHZD010000044.1:1624-5252 GCA_964361035.1 uncultured Candidatus Saccharibacteria bacterium | reverse complement strand
AAAACTCTACAAAAAGACAAGATGTTTCTCGTGCAACGTTCCGATATTCAATAGTGGAATGTGTTACTTTTTTCTCTCCGTCTTGGTTTCAATAGATAGAACCACAACAAAAGGTCATTATTATAAAAGGCGATAACATGACGTAGATAGGAGAAACATAACAATTTAAAGCAAAAATTCCTCTCGAGATGTCAAAATATTGATAAATCGAGAGGATTTTTGTTATGTTTTCACATGAGACACGGTTTCCTGGGAAACGTCGTTTGCCAACTTAATAACCACTCTCCGTTGTGTACCACTTCCGACGCTTTCCGTCGCAATACCAGGACAATCCTGAAGAGTAAGATGGACAATGCGACGTTCTATGGCGGTCATGGGCTGTAGTGTTACCTCTTTTTTAAAATATTTTACGCGTTCGGCGCCCATTAATGCACGATCACGAAGATCCTCAAAGTGTTTCTTTGTATACGAGTTCACGTCAATCACGAAACGTTGCCTTTCATCTGAAGGATGCGTGCCACGTTCCGCGATACGGCGCACCAAATAACTTAATGCTTCAAGATTTTGCCCTCTCTCTCCGATAAGAAGAGGAGCTTCATCTGTTTCAATAATAAAAAAAGGAGTGTCAAACCATTGACCTTCTGCCACAGCCCCCTGAATCTTTAAGTGAGATAAAAGGGTAGAAATGATATTTTTTACGTTGTTTTGTTGCTGATTCGTCGTACCCACCATTCATGGATAATAGCAAAAATATTCATGGTTGTCCAATAAAGCGAGAGGGCGGCGGAAAACTTAAGTCCAATAAAAATAATCAGAACAGGAAAGAAATAAAGCATCTGTGTCTGCATCATGGTGGCCATAGACGGCTCTTGAGATTTTTCTGTTTGCACGGGGGGGATTGCGAGCCAACCTTGTACAAATTGAGTTGCTCCCGCTATGAGCGCCAAGAAGATACTCGGAACCGTTAAGTCAAAAAAATTAAGAAAATGAGTGTTTACTTGTTCGGGGAATGAAACAAACGTATAGAGATCTTTTGCGGTTTCCGCATTAAACCCGGCAGAAAATACCCAGTAAAGTGCAATGAGGAGGGGAAGTTGGACTAAAAGCAAAAGAAATCCGGAAAATGGATTAATGCCGTGTTGACGGTATAACTCCATAATAAGGCGCGCTTGCTCTTCTTTTTTATCCTTAAAATTTTCCTTTATTTTGGCGATATGCGGCTCAAGTTCGCGCACTTTTTGTTGAGTGAAAAGCGCGTGGTGGGTAAAAGGGATAAGGGCGGCGCGTACCAGAATCGTCATTAAAATGACTGCCAAACCAAGATCGTTGCCGGGCAGGATTCCTACCAAAAACGCGAGACCATTAATAAGGGGTTGATAGAAGACGTGATAGAAAAAAGATGAAATCATAAGCGCGATAAAATACTATGAACCGTCGTGCGTAATTCGTCGAAACTTGCCTGTTTGGCGGGCGGGCGGGCCATAACCACCATATCGTACCCATGCGCGGCATGCGGGTATGCGGGAAATGCGTGACGAACAATTTCCCGCAAACGCCGCTGGATTTTATGGCGATCTACTGCTTTTTTTGCGACTTTTTGAGAAACAACAACTTTCGCCTCCGAGGGGTTTTGATCTCTTCGTTTTAAAAAAACGATATCAATAAGCCCGCCAAAAGATCTCTTCCCTTGCCGTATGACGGAAAGCACGTCCATGGCGTTATACGCTAATCCGCCTGCGACCCTTGCGCCGCCGGCGCACTAGCACCTGCCGCCCTTGCGGTGTGCGGCTACGCTTCAAAAACCCGTGCGTACGAGCTCGTTTTCTCTTTTTTGGTTGCGGGAGTCTCATGGTTTATATAATAAGAGAAAAAAAATGATTTGGCAATCTTTCCAATATCGTCACGAAAGAACTACAATATCAACATATCGATCTTTCGATATATTATTTATGACTCTTCAAGAGGCCTGGGCAAACGCCTTAGGAGAACTGGAGCTCGAAATTCCTAAAGCGGGGTTTGCCGCGTGGTTTCGGCAAACAAAAATAGAATCATTTGACCACGGGGTGATGGTGCTTTCGGTACCAAGTGTTTTTGCAAAAGAATGGTTTGAAAAGCGCTATCATGCCTCCATTATGTCCGCATTAAAGAATACAATACCAGGCATTACCCAAATTACGTACGTGATACAAAAACCATTGGACAAAGAAACCAAAACAACCCCACGCGCCATCCCGCAAGAAACACCAATAAAAGATCTTTTTGTCAATAAAGATGGTTTAAATCCAAAATATACCTTTGATACCTTTATTATTGGATCATTTAATGAACTTGCGCATACCGCGGCCGTGGCCATTACAAAAAGCTTGGGAACCGCCTATAATCCACTTTTTATTTACGGCGGCGTGGGCCTAGGGAAAACCCATCTTCTCCAAGCAATCGGCAATAAAATAAAAAATGTAATGCCGGGCAAAAAAGTCCTCTATACCACATCAGAGCACTTTGCCTCAGAATTTATCTCTCTTATTCAACAGCGTAAACCACTTGTGTTATTTAAAGAAAAATATCGTATGGTGGATGTGCTTATTATTGACGATATCCAGTTTATCGCCAATAAAACAAAGTGTCAGGAAGAACTTTTTCATACCTTTAATTTCCTCCATGAGCGCAACAAACAAATCGTCTTTTCATCCGATCGACCGCCGCAAATTATTCCCGATCTCGAGGATCGCCTCCGATCCCGCTTTGCCGCTGGTCTTATTGCCGATATTGCCGAGCCGGAAATAGAAGCTCGACTTGCCATTATTGCCCAAAAATTAAAAGAAAAGGAAATAGCACTCACCCCTCCTATGGTTGAATATATTGCCTCGTCTTTTCCAAAGAATATACGAGAATTGGAAGGTATTATCCACACTATTGTGGCGCATACGCGCATACGTCCACACTCTCTTTCATTTGAGGAGATTAAAGAACTCGTAGATCGCTTAAAAATACAAACAAAAAAGCAAGTAACAACCCCTGAAATTATTACTATGGTAGCCTCATTCTACGATATTGATGAAAAAGAGCTTATAGGACAGACGCGTAAAAAAGAGGTAGTATTACCCCGTCAGGTGGCAATGTACCTTCTCCGTAATGATTTTAACGCCTCATTAAATTATATCGGCAAAAAATTCGGTGATCGCGATCATACGACGGTATTATATGCTTGTGAGAAAATTAAAAAGTGGTTGAAAACTGACAAACAACTTGAGGAAACAATACGAAAAATACGAGCGCGGTTTGAATATTAATTTTAATATTAATAGGATATCCACAAGATCATCACTTATTTTCTTGTAGTACACAAGAGAATTACTATAAAAAATAATTGTATTCACATAATCAACATGCTCTACTACAACAACAGTATATTTTATAAATAAATTATAATTACTGTTATTAATAATATGAAATGCACTCTTACCGGCGAACAATTTAAACGATTAATAATAAAAAGCGGAAAAACAGGTAACTCTCTTTTTTTTCGCACTGATAAAAATAATCACGCTTTATTATTACATACGAGCAATCTCGAATCGTGGATTGAAGCGAAAGCGCCCGCATCGGTTGATCAGGAGGGAAGTATTAC
>CAYHZD010000044.1:0-1524 GCA_964361035.1 uncultured Candidatus Saccharibacteria bacterium | reverse complement strand
AATCGTGGATTGAAGCGAAAGCGCCCGCATCGGTTGATCAGGAGGGAAGTATTACGCTTCCTCTTAAGCCTCTTGTCGCCCTTGCTGCTCATATTGCCAACCATGATTCTCTTCTTTTAGAGCAAAAGGATCGTGTGCTTAAAATAACCACAAAACAAGGAAAAACAGCTCTTCATGGATTTGAGGATGCGCGGGATATGGATATGCCCACTCATGAAGGTGGTGGTCTTTTTCGAGTAGCGACACGTGTGTTTTTCCCGGCGTGCCGGCGTGCGCTCGTCTCGGTGTCACGATCAACCTTAAAACCAGAGCTCTCGAGTGTTCTTTTACGGTTTACTGATGATTCTTTAGTACTGGCAAGCACCGACGGATTTCGTCTTACCGAAGAAAATATTACAAAAACATCGTTTAGTCAATATCCGGTGAAAAAAGTTAACGATATCCTCGTTCCTTATCGGGTTATGGAGGAAATGATCCGTGTATTTGAAGACGACGAAGAAGAAATAAGCGGGAGCGCAAGTAATGGTTTGGTGAGCATCTCATCGCCATCCGCACGGCTTTGCGCGCGCACCACCGAAGGTTTATTTCCGCACTACGAACAGATTATTCCATCACAATTTACCGTATCAATTGCGGTTTCGCGCCCGCAATTACATGATATGTTGCGCCAGGCAAGCGTTTTTTCGGGAAAACTTTATGACATCTCTCTTTCTTTTTCTTCACAAAATAACGAGTTACTTCTCCATACCTTTAATCAGGATGTCGGTGAGTTTTCTTCCGTGTTGCCCGCCTCCGGAGAAGGGGAGAGTCGCGAAATTGTATGTAATTGGCGTTATTTTCTTGATGGAATCCAGGGATTTTCTAGCGATCAGATTGGTTTGTCGTTTACGAACGAATCGACACCGCTTGTGATGCGTGATCCTCACCGACCCTATGGATTATATTTATTGATGCCCATGCGCGGTATGTGATATCTCTATGGCTTTTATTTCTCTTAAACAAATTATCACCACTTCTGTTCCTCTTTCCTACACAAAAAAAACAGATCATGATATCGAAAAGTATTTAAAAAAACAATTTTTATTTCTTATTAATATCCCCTTTGAGTCCACTGCTTATCATATTATTTTCTCTCCGTCTTCCTCCCTTGAATCGCAGCAGATTTTCTGGTATCGTCAAGAAATTCAAAGGTTTTTGGCAGACAATAATATACATAAGCAAATAAAAATAATCTATGCACCCTAAAGAAGAAAAAACATTAGTGCTTGTCAAGCCGGACGGCGTCTCTCGCGGATTAGTGGGAGAAATTATCAATCGTTTCGAACAGCGTGGTTTAAAGATAACCGCATTAAAAATGACCTGGGTAGATCGTGCACATGTGTCTGGTCATTATCCTTCTCATGACGAGTGGTTTTATTCGGTGGGATCGCGTACTGCCGCGTTTTTTAGCGAAAAAAACATACCTGTCCAGGACCATTTTGGCACCACTGACCCCGTCGCGATCGGGCGCCAAGTGAAATTATG
>CAYHZD010000043.1:0-5277 GCA_964361035.1 uncultured Candidatus Saccharibacteria bacterium | reverse complement strand
CACGCAATGTTGATTCCTTTAACTCTCTTTTTTGACGTCGTTCTTCAATCTCCGGCGCGTCCATGCGACCGGTCATCTGATTCCATAATTTTTTGTACGTATTCGTATGGTGATCGTCGAAAAGAGAGAAAAGAATGTCTTCTTTATAACTCATGTGTTTGTGTATTAGTCATGATATACTTATTATACTCGCTCCCACAAAATGTTACAAATCTACGATCGTGACTTTGTAACATTTTGTAAATCTACTGCTAAAAATACTCAAATAAAACAGCCGCCTTATTTCAGACGGCCTCTTTTATTCTGATGACGTTGATCAGTCAGAATAAAATCAGTAATATCTTCGAGCCGCTCCTGCACAAGTCTGCGCAGCCATACTGGCTCAAAACCAAGCATATCGCAAATAGTTAAAAAAGAATGAAGATAAAACCGATCATCGGAAAAAATCCATTCTTTCGCTTCCCGATATAAACGGCGTTCATGCTGATGGCGCGTATTTTTAAATTTTACCATATCTTCAAGCGCGCTCATAAGCACCGCCCGCAAAAGTTTGCGTTCGCCTTTTCCTCGAAGAAGCTCTTGCGGTTGAAATATCTCTTCTGGCAATGCAAATGCGCGTTCCTTCTGCTGCGGCGCTCTTTGATGGCGAGGCTTCACGTCCTGTTTTGCCCTTTTCCACGTTGATCTTCTTCTCTCGAATCTTTTTTTCTCTTCCTCCTCTTCCTTATCCTCTTCATCTTCTGAATCAATGGGGGCATCGAGGACAATGTCGTTATCAAATGAAACCGTGTGCGCGAGCGCATCATCAGAAGATATTTCTTCCTCTTCTTGTGCCGGTGCTTCTGCCTCAATAGATTCCTCTTCGGAATCCTCTTCGACAGAAAGATTGGGACAAACCAGCGCAAGAAAATTAAAAAAGTCGTCCGGGTTTTCAATCTCATGGTAAGGCAATGTCTTCAATGCTGTGCGCCTCACCGTATGAGTCCTAATAGCATGAGAGATCACTCGCCTTACCGCATCAATCTTTAAAAATGAATGCAGATCTCTCATGCCTTCACCTCACAGCTTGTTGTTAGGCATCTGCGCTCTCCATGGGCCCATTAAGCTGCCCTGCCGCAATACGAAGCGTATCTCGCACCGCAACCAGTTCAGCATCGCGTTGGAGAAAATGCTTCATGTATTGCATTAACTCATCTAAGGATTCTTGCGTGTTGCGCATACGCACCAGAACCTCATCCATTTTTTCTCCCAGCCGTATGGCAAGTTGAGCGCCCAATTTGAGGATATCGGACATCACGAGGTTGTCCGGCAATACGAATGTTGATCGATCAGATGACATTTCTTGCTTTGCAGAAGATGTTTTTGCTTTACGGCCGGGGCCGCTTGCAAGACTAAGGAGCACATGTCTTCCTTTCCCCTGCTTTTCAACGACACCTTTTTTGATAAGTTCCGTAAGCATACTCCGCGCAGCAGGGATACTCTTATGAGGTCGGGGGTGACCGGCCCGCTTTGCCGCCTCTTGAATCAACGTGCCGGGTTGACAAGCGCCTTCCGCAAGTACGGCAAGAATACCTTCTTGCCAATCTTCTTGGGTAAGCCGAAATTGTTTTTTCTTCTCTGTCATCGCGCTACTCCTCTCAAAAGGTAAATTTTAATGGTATAATAGCATACCCGTAAAACCAAAAGCAAGATACTATCTTCCTAATATCTTGATTGATTCTTTAATACGGTCGTTGGGAGATGTGATGGTTGCGGGAAGTTTTTGGAGCGCGGCGCGGGCTTGGGCGCGCGAGTAGCCGAGCGAGAGCAATGCCTCAAGTGCATCGGCATCGCCGGCAAGCTCACCTGCTTCTCCGGTTGCTTCTCCGGCAAGCTTTTCACGCAATTCGAGGATAATTTTTTGCGCCATCTTTTTGCCGATGCCGGACACCTTGGTAAGATAGGTTATCTCGCCGGCCGCGATCGCGCGTTTGAGGGTATCAAGAGGGGCCAGCGCCATCACGCCAAGCGCCGACTTGGGCCCGATGCCGGAAATGCCGATCAAAAGTTCGAAAAATTCAAGCTCTTCGCGATGGAAAAATCCAAAAAGCTCGTGCGCATCTTCGCGCACCGTGTGATGCGTCCAGAGATTGACTTTAATGCCTTTTTCTGGTATTTTTTGCAATGTTTCAGCACCACAAAACACGCGATAGCCAATTCCTTGGACATCTATCACGATATCCTTGATGCCCTTAAAAAGAATGGTGCCGGAAATATAAGAGATCATGAAAATGACGAGGAGCAATGGTTCTCTAAACGCATTTGCGTAGAAACCAGAAAATCAAGCATTTTATAGAAAAATTCAACTGTTTGAGTTTCGACGAGCGTAGCGAGGAGGGCGAGTTTTGAATTTTTCGTTACATAAAATGCGCAGATTTTCGATTGTTTCGGAGCACGTAAGTGAGGAGAACCATTGCTCCTCGATATAAGAATATGTCATTCAATCTTCATCGTCCATACGAACCCACCGGCGATCAGCCCAAAGCAATAGAAAAACTCATTGCCGGCATTACAAATGGCGCACCACACCAAGTGCTTTTTGGTGCGACCGGTACTGGCAAAACATTTACAATGGCAAATGTCATTGCGGCCGCGGGGCGCCCTGCGTTGGTGATGTCACCCAATAAAACGCTTGCCGCCCAACTTTATCAGGAATTCAAGCAATTTTTCCCTCAAAACGCCGTGCACTTCTTTGTCTCTTACTATGATTACTATCAACCCGAGGCATATATTCCCGTCACTGATACCTATATTGAAAAAGACGCGAGTATCAACGAATTTATTGATCAACTGCGCCATGCGGCGACTGCTTCAACGCTCACCCGCCGTGATTTCGTGATTGTCGCGTCTGTCTCGTGTATTTACGGCATCGGCAATCCCCAAGAGTATCAAAAGGCAAGTCTTACGCTCACGAAAGGCATGGCGCTTACGCGTGAAAAACTATTAAAACAACTCACGGCGCTTCAGTATCAACGCGATGACGAAAATCAGCCCCGCCGCCATGGGGGGACTTTTCGTGCGCGTGGCGAGGTCGTGGAGATCGTCTCGCCGGACGCGCAAGCGACCATACGGGTGGAAATAGAAAAAAATAAAATAGTCCGTCTCACTGATAATGCCGTCCATATTTTTCCGGCAAAACATTTTGTCACTCCGCAAAAAAAACTCGGGCTCGCGCTTACCAATATAGAGACGGAAATGAAAACGCGCGTAAAAGAATTAAAACAAATGGGGAAAGAACTGGAAGCCGATCGCCTTAAAGAACGCACCTTGCGCGATTGCGCCGCAATCCGCGAACTCGGTTACTGCCCGGGCATTGAAAACTATTCGCGCCATTTGGACTTTCGCGAGACCGGTAAACCGCCGCATACGCTTTTGGATTATCTTCCGAAAGATACCCTTATTTTTATTGATGAATCTCACCTCTCCATCCCGCAGATTCGCGGCATGTATGCCGGAGATCGCGCGCGCAAACAAACGCTCGTGGATTATGGATTTCGCCTTCCCTCAGCGGTAGATAACCGCCCGCTTACCTTTGCTGAATTCAATAAAAAAATCGGACAGACGCTCTTTGTATCGGCCACGCCGGCCTTATATGAGCAAAGAAAAGCAATCAATCATATCGCTGAACAGGTTATTCGGCCGACAGGACTTTTAGATCCCACCATCGAGATACGCCCCACTCAAAACCAGGTGCGCGATGCGCTTGCCGAAATAAAAAAACGGCGCACGAAAGGAGAGCGCACGCTGGTGGTTTCTCTTACGAAGCGCCTTGCCGAAGATATTGCGGATTTTTTAAAAAAAGAAGGTATTAGTGCGTGCTATCTGCATTCAGATGTAAAAACGCTTGAGCGCCCGGAAATTTTGCGCAAACTGCGCGCGGGCGATTACGATGCGGTGGTGGGCATCAATCTTCTGCGAGAAGGGCTTGATTTGCCCGAAGTAGCCCTTATTTGCATCTTTGACGCGGATCAGGAAGGATTTTTGCGCAATGAAACGACACTCATCCAAACAATCGGTCGCGCGTCGCGCCACCCGCAAGGGCATGTGATTCTGTATGCCGACGCTCTCACCGGCTCTATGAAAAGCGCTATCCAAAAAACCGAACGCCGCCGCGCCATCCAGCACGCACATAACAAAAAACACGGCATTACGCCCACGCCGCTCAACAAAGAAATCGGCCCCGCGCTTTTCGCCCAACATTCAATGTCAGAGAACAGTCGGCCATTGAGTGGTGGTTTTAAAAAAGCGCCGCGTTCTCAACAGGCCCTTAAAAAAGAACTGGAGCGTGAAATGAAACAGGCGGCCAAAGCGCTGGATTTTAAGAGAGCCGCCGAATTACGCGATCAATTAAAAACTTGGTGACTTTCTCCTTGCGTGAAAAAAAGAGCTATGCTAACGTAATATTTATGCCAATCACTCAATCAGCAAAAAAAGCATTGCGGCAAAATAAACGCCGGCGGGCGCGCAATCTTACGCGTATGCGCACGTACAAAGATGCAATTAAACAAGCGAAGAAAACACCAACAAGTGAATCCCTTGCGCGCGCCTATCAAGCGCTGGATAAAGCGGCAAAAACAGGAGTCATTAAAAAGAATACCGCGAGCCGGAAGAAATCACGCCTTGCTCGTCACGTCAAAGTTGAGAAATAAAAGCGAGAAGCCGCGAACGTACATCCGCCTTCTGGAGGCGTGCCGCAATAAACTGATCGCGCAAAAAACGAAGTGTCGCGTGCGCCGTTTTTGTTTTCTTTGCGTATGCGGCAAGCATATGCAGTAATTGCTCCGGCGCCCCGCCGCTCTCAAAAAACGCGCACGCGGCGCGCAGAGCGCCTGCGCGATTGCCGCGTATCCAGGCGTTTGCGCATCCGAATAAAAAAGAAGTGGTGGGATCATATGCTTTTGTATTCGCTTCGGGTGTATGAAATTTCTGCACCTTCCCTCTTGAAGAAAACGCTTTAAGCATTTCTTTGTCCTTCACTTCCTCTCCTTCAAAAAACAAAAAAACATCGGGGAGATGCGCAAGTTCCGTCATTTTTTCTTTTATTTTTTCCTGAAATAACGGGGGGCTTTCTAAAAAATAAGAAATAATGATCAGGCGGGCATTTTTTTCGCTCAAAGAAAGCATACTCGTACGCGCTTGCGCAAAAAATTCATCGGCGCTCACCACGCGCGCATCAACCTCTTCCGTCAGCGGGGCGCGTTTTTTCAGATTAAAGATATAATCTTTCAGCGCCTGTTG
>CAYHZD010000042.1:0-5355 GCA_964361035.1 uncultured Candidatus Saccharibacteria bacterium | reverse complement strand
CATAAATATTTTTCTGTCCTAAAAATATTACCCGACCTTTAATAAAAGTATATCATGCATGTTCTTTACCATGCAAATAGTATATCACTCTTCCCAGTATACTACCACAAGCATATGCATGCAAAACAAAAAATCCGGCGTTTTGAGCGGGTTGCAATTCTGCGATCGGTCTGAAGTAATGATTAACAATTTTAATCTACGATCGTAGATTAAAATTGTTAATCATTGTTTTTGCGAGGGATATCTTTCAACAATGAGCGGAAATGAGCGGCTGCGCCCTCGTCAGAAATATCTTCTACTGTCAGCACCTTCACATACGGCTTTATATCAAACCGCGCCGCAATCTCCATAATTTCTTTCTTGCATGGAAATGGGTACGCCCATGCACTTTTTTGAAGCTGGTGGAAGCAAAGTGATTGCATGGCGTTTCGTAACGCATCACGGCCATGTCTATGCTTTTCCGGAATATCAAAAAGAACAATGCGACATTTTCCATCCCAAAATGGCGGCGTTGGTATTGGCTTATGGGCAACTCTTTCTCCAAGCGCAAACCGAAGCCGATCTTCACCAAGTGCCGTCAAACGCCATTTTACGATACTGCTTTGATTCAAAAAGTGCTTCGAAAGCGATCTTTTTACGTAATGTGTGTATTTTCTTACTTCTTCGCCGCATAGGTACTCTTTGATAGCTTTATTTAATTATGAACAATTTTAACTCACGATCGTATATAGAAATTGTAAATCTTTATTTTCGTATTTACAAGGTCTTTCGTATGCATTATAAATATGTGCAAATAAAAAACCCGACGCAATGCCGGATTAAAGAGAAGAAACTAATGAGGCGAACCTGAAGCGGGGTCAAACAAAAAACCCATATTTCTGGCAGCGAATTTTAGATTCGCCTCATCCATCATGTGTTTTTGTAAAAGCGTTCCCCAACGCACTTGATTCAAGTCATCAATATACCGACATAGTCTTTCCTGGATTTCATGAAATCCGAGTAAAACGCCTGGCCCATTTGAGGCGTCAAGAAGAATCGCAGATCGACAAAATAATTCTTGCTGCGCATCAAAAAGCTTCTTCGCCCACGCCGTGATATCTACCTCAACAATTTGCAAGGAACCATCGCTCGGCAATAACTTTTTGTGTATCCCACTCGGCAATCCTCCTCGAGAATCTTCTCCTCCGTCTAAATTCATACGGCATCCCCTTTCTTTGTTAGTTTGAGTTTCTTTCTATCCGTCACCATGCCAACCGTCACCATACCAAAACCCTCTTCAAAAGTAAAGATTACGCTACTGCATTTTTTATGGCAATGGAATACGCATGAGGGTGCCATCGTCGAGGATATAGGCGGCGCGGTCAGAAGCGTCCACCGCGACGTGTGGTTCCTTTCCTTTATAGAGCGGTGCGGTGTTGCGTTTGTCGCGGCCATCGAGCTCAAGGACCATCACGGCATTGCTTAATGCAACCAATACGGCGTCGCGGCGAGGGTAAAAGGCCGCATTACGAATTTCGTAAGGTGTTTGCAAAATTTGCTCCATGGGAAATGATTGATACGACGGCAACGGTTCTTCATTCCAACGCACCCACAATTCATGATCGTTCCACCAAAGAAGCCGCCTGCGGGAGACATCCTCTTCATATCCCATAAACGATGTGGTAGCGAGCCGGAGCGGCGTTGCGCGCAAATGGGGTGCTGCGGCAGGAACAATGATTTCATTTTCTGGATCCACGCGATACCACTGGTTTGCTTCGTCGCGAACATGCACTGTTTCTTGTTCCGCATCGTAGATAATATGCCGCAATGATTGATTGCGCAAAAGCGCGGTGACAGAAGGATCATGCGGCACGAGCAGCGCTTTTAATTCCGTGACTAATTCCGGCTTCACCATAATCGTTTTGCTCCATGTGCTATACCCATCGCGCTCCACGCGCACCTGATGAATACCAGGACTCACACTTGCTAAAAAAAGCGAATGGGAAAGGATTGACGTTTCTTTACGCACTATGCCATCAAAAAAAATTTTTGTTTCGGTGGAAGGCAGCGAGGAAATAAATAGTCCGCCGGTGCGCGTAATTCCCCCTTCGTCCCAGACAAATCGCCATCCAAGCGCGTAAAACAAAAGCGGCACCGCCACGGTCGCAAACACGACAACGCACCCCCAAAAAAATAACCTGCGTGTGTGATAGGTCATAGGAGGCAGTATAGACAATTTGTCCGTCTCTGGCTAGTCTAGAGGCATGCTTGTATAAAGAAGTATGGCTCAATTTGTTATCCAAGGCGGTAAAACACTTCAAGGAACGATCGCGGTGCGTGGGAGCAAAAACCACGCCACCAAGGTATTTCCGGCGTCTCTTCTCTTTGAGACTTCTTTTGTGGTGGCCAACACGCCTCTTATCGAAGATATTTTTCGCGGCCATGATCTTTTACGCGATCTTGGCTTTAAAGTCACTTCCAAAGATGAACGTTCTTTTGAGGTGACGCCTGGCGCGCTTAAAAAAAATGAGCTGACAAGAGATATCGCCGAGCGCATTCGCACCTCTATTTTGTTTGTAGGACCGTTGCTCGCGCGCAGAAAAAAAGTTTTCTTTCCTCATCCCGGCGGATGTGTGATCGGCAAGCGTCCGATTGATCTTTTTTTGGATGGTTGGCAGGCGATGGGAGCGCGTATCAAACAAACACCTACTGGTTACGCAATGACCGCTCAAACATTGCGCGGGATTGATTACACATTCCGTAAACCAAGTCATACGGCTACCGAAAGTCTCATGATGACTGCCGTACTCGTGAAGGGACGAACGGTGTTGCGTAACGCCGCCTGTGAAATTGAAATTGTGGCGCTTGCCGATTTTTTAAATAAAAGCGGCTCTCGCATCAGCGGCGCCGGCACTCCTACAATCACCATCGAAGGCACCGGCGGAACACTTTTAAAAGGAACGGAATGCACGATTATCCCTGATCGGCTTGATGCCGGCACGCTTGCGATTCTCGGCGCTCTTGCCGGCAACAACATGCGCATCACGCATTGCAATCCCGATCATCTCTCGGTGCTCATCGCGCATCTGCGCGCGGTAGGAGCACGCATACAACAGGGAGAAGATTGGATCGCTGTTTCAAAAGCAAAAACATTAAAACCTCTCGATATAAAAACGAAAGAATATCCGGGTTTTGTGACGGACTATCAAGCGCCGTTCACCGTGCTCCTGACGCAAGCGCAAGGCCAGTCGCTCGTGTTTGAAACAATTTTCGAAGGCCGCCTGAATTATATCGAGGATCTCAACCGCATGGGAGCCAATATTATTCCCTGCGATCCTCACCGCGTCATTGTGATAGGTCCTACTCCTCTTCACGGCAGACAGGTGGAAAGTCCGGATTTGCGCGCGGGGCTTGCGTTTGTGATCGCGGGTCTGATCGCCAAAGGAGAGTCACGCATTGGCAACGTATATCAGATAGACAGAGGATATGAAAAAATCGATGAACGTCTGAGAAAATTAGGGGCGGATATTCGACGCATAGAGGAGGTAACCTCATAAATTTGTATGGCATTCTTCGCAAAAAAACTTGGTATTGATCTGGGTACCACTAACACGCTCATCTTTATTCCACGGCGCGGCATTGTGCTCTCCGAGCCCTCGGTGGTAGCGGTCTCGCTTCACGACCGCATGGTGCTTGCCGTGGGCGAAGAAGCAAAGATCATGATCGGACGCACGCCGGAAACCATCGTCGCCTATCGCCCGCTCAAAGACGGCGTCATCGCCGACTACCGCACCACCGAAGCCATGATAAAACATTTTATCAAAAAAGCGCTGGGAGTCTCCCATCTTTTTAAACCAGAAGTAATGATCTCGGTGCCGGCTGGCGCCACTTCTACGGAGAAACGCGCGGTCATCGAAGCGACCCTGAAAGCAGGTGCGAAGGCCGTCTATCCCGTGCCGGAATCGATTCTTGCCGCCATCGGCGCGGGCATTCATATTCAGCAGCCGCAGGGTCATATGGTCGTTGATATCGGCGGCGGCACCACCGATATTGCTGTTGTCTCGCTTGGTGGTATTGTTTCTTCCACGTCACTGCGGGTAGCGGGCAATAAACTTGATGAAGCGATTATTGATTACGTAAAAAAAGAAATGAATCTTGCTATTGGCGAACGCACCGCCGAAGAAGTAAAAATAGCGGCGGGTTCAGCGTTCCATTGCGAAGAAGAACTCGAATACGAAATGAAGGGACAAGATTTTTTAAGCGGGCTTCCGCGCATCGCCACCATTTCCACCAACGAAATTGCCGAGGCCTTAAGTGATCATCTTGATAATATGATGTCCACCATTAAAGGTGTCTTGCGCGAAACTCCGCCAGAACTTGCCGCCGACATTATGAAAACCGGCATCACCCTTACCGGCGGCGGCGCGCTTCTGCGCAACATTGATCAACTTGTCCAGCACGCAACCGGCGTTGCCGCGCATGTGGCTGACGAGCCGCTCTTCTGTGTGGCCAAGGGCACGGGCGTAGCACTCGAGCATTTGGATATTTATAAACGTACGCTGCTCACCAAAAGAGGTATGTAATCCAACATCCAATGTCGGACTGTTGCAAAGAAACCATGATCCCTCAAGATATCGTAAAACAACACATCGCAAACGGCAGGCCTGCGCATGCATATTGTCTGCTGGGGCCGTCGGGCACGACTGATCAAAAAGAAATCTTTATTCAAGAAATAGCCACCCTGCTTTCTACTCCTTTTCAGAGCGTTTCTTTTTTTGGCGGCGAAGGCGTTTTTTCCATTGACGATATCCGCCGTATGCGCCCACTTGCTTCGCTCGCGGCACGCACGCATCCGCATATGATTGTTCTGCGCAATGCCGATGCGCTCACCCAAGAAGCCGCAAATGCATTATTAAAAACATTGGAAGAGCCGGCTTCTTCCACCATCTTTTTTCTGCTTGCATCTTCCCGCGCAGCACTGCCTTCCACTATTCTCTCGCGCGTCTGGACGGTGCGGTTTATTGAGGGAAGGGACGCCCGTCCCAAACCAGGTTTTGAGTATCGTGAAATCCTCAAAGAGAGAAAGGCAACGAGTGCTGCCGAAGAAAAACCTGGTTTGGGACGGGCTGCACGTCAACAACTTAATTTCTTCCAACAACCCCTCCCTGCCCGCTATGCGATCTGCGAAAAACTCGCCAAACAAGATGACCACGGCAAACAATTTGTCGCGGATTTAATCGCAGAGCTTCGGAAGCACGTATATGAGGAAATAAAAAATAAAAACGCGGCAGATATTCTGCCGCATGCGGTAGAGGCCTACGAGCTTCTCCATTACCCGGGAGCTCCTTATCGCCTCATTCTTGATACGCTGGCGAG
>CAYHZD010000041.1:0-5451 GCA_964361035.1 uncultured Candidatus Saccharibacteria bacterium | reverse complement strand
ACGCTTTTTTTAATTCCGCATACTTAAAAGATCGATCGGAAATATCCAATCCAAATGCGTCATTGCGCAAAAATTTTGGCGTCCATAAGCTCATATGTTTACTATGGCGTTATGATGCAACAGGAGGAGCTTTTTTTGCTTCCGGAGCTTCCTGGGGAAAATGGTCTCCTGCTTCTTCTCTCGTGACGATCCCTTGTTTGATAAGCGAAGCAAGCGATTGCTCCATACTTTGCATGCCTTCCTTTGCGCTGGTTTCAATCACGCCGGGAATTTGATAGGACTTGTTACTGCGGATAAGATTTGCTACGGCGGCATTGGCAAACAGAATTTCATAGGCGGCAACTCGGCCTTTGCCATCGCTGCGCTTTAAGAGTTCCTGCCAGATGACCGCGCGAATTACCTCAGAGAGCTCCGAGCGAATCTGGTTTTGCCGCTCGCCCGGAAACACGTTAATGATACGATCAATCGTTTTTGCCGCTCCACTTGTGTGCAGGGTAGCGAGCACCAAGTGGCCGGTTTCAGCCGCGGTAATAGCAAGCGCGATTGTTTCCAAATCGCGCATCTCTCCTACTAAAATAACGTCGGGATCTTCTCGAAGGGCTGCGCGCAGCGCATTTTGGAAACTCTCGGTATGCGTGCCCACTTCGCGCTGATCCACCACGGATTTTTTATTTTCATACACAAACTCTATAGGATCTTCGATGGTAATAATATGCGCGTCGGTATGGACATTAATTTCTTCGATAATGGACGCGAGTGTCGTAGATTTGCCGCTGCCCGTAGGACCAGTCACCAACACCAAACCATTGGGAAACTTAGGAATTTTTTCAAACGTCTCGGGGACACCTAATTCTTTCATGGTGATAATCTTGGAAGGAATGAGACGAAAGACGCCGCCGATGCCTTTACGTTGGAAAAAAACATTGACCCGAAACCGAGCCTCCGGCAATTCAATGGCAAAATCAATATCCATTTTTTGTTTAAATTCTTCGCGTTGCGCCTCGGTCATAATGTCAAAAAGATACTCTTCCGCTTTGTGCGTGGTCAACTCCTCCTCTTTGTCGGCAACAATAAGATCACCGGATATGCGAAATACCGGTTTGGTCCCGGTCGTAATATAAATATCCGAAGCTTTACGTTCAACCGCTTCACGCAAAAGGTGTTCGAGTTTCATCATACTACCATGTTAAATGTTTCCCAGCATGGAGTAAAGAGGGGTAATCATGGCAACCGCAAAAAATCCTACCGCGCCTCCAATCACAATCATAAGCAGCGGCTCCATGATGGTGGAAAGATTCTTTGTGGTGTTGGCGACCTCGGCCTCATAAAATTGTGCGGCCTCTTCGAGCATGTCGGAGAGATTACCGGTCTCTTCCCCCACTGCTATCATCTCATTAAGCAGATTCGGAAAAAGAGCGGGGTTTACGCGCAATATCGACGAGATAGTTTTGCCTTTTTGAATCTCCTCATAGGCGCGCTCCAGCGCTTCCCGATATGCGACAAAGGTAAGTACGCGCGCAGTAACCGTCAGCGCTTCAAGAGTCTGGATGCCCGCCAGCAGAAGCGAAGCGAGCGTGCGCGCCGTGCGCGCCACATTGACTTGCTTAATTAACGATCCGAATAACGGCATGCGCAACATGAGACGCTGCAACGCGCGGTGTATGACGGGTTTCTTGGCAAGCTGAAAAAAAGCTATGACGATTACTATGAAAACGCCGGCCGCCCATATACCGTAAGAAAGAAAAAAATCAGAGATACCGATGATCGCGCGGGTACTGAGCGGTAACGTGAGATTAAATTCTTTAAATGTGCTTTGCAGCATGGGCACAATGGTAACAAACATCACAATGCCCACACCGATCATCGCAGTCATAACAACCGCCGGATAAATCAGCGCACCACGCACGCGGCGGCGCAATTCATAGTCATTTTGCATCTGGCCAGTCAGAATACGCAGAGATTCTTCGAGCTTGCCGGATTTCTCGCCCGCTGCCACCATAGCAGAAAATAATTCGGAGAAAATCTTTGGATGCGCCTTAAGACCTTCCGAAAGCGGACTGCCCCGTTTGGTGCGTTCTATAATATCGCCAATCGCTGCTTTAAAGATTGCATTGCTTGTTTCTTGCCGAAGTGCATCAAGAGCGCGCGTCAGTGGAAGCCCTGCCCCGATCATGACGCCTAAATTTTTTGAAAAAAGAATTTTTTCGGAAAGCGGCACACGGCTGAAGGGATTTAAGGATTTTACCTTTTCCAGAAAACCGGATAATGATCTAGCGCCTTGAGATTCTTCAATAGTAATGACGAATAGTCCCTCTTCGCGCAGGGCGCGCGCAAGTGCGGCACGCGACTCTGCCTCGCGTTCGCCTTTCGTTTCTTTGCCTTCCGCGGCTTTTGCCGTATATGAAAAAAGCATGGCTTTAGTATACCATGCTTTTTTCTTTTTGTTAGTATTCTTCCGGCATGCCGCCCATGCCAGGACCGCCGGCTGGCACTTATTTTTTCTAATTAAAAGGCGTCGCCTTTTATTAAAGATACGTCGAGGCCTTGTATAAAAAACGCCCCGCGCATCATGCGCGCGGGGTTTCAGTCACTAACCTGTTAAGAGCAATTAAGCAGTCCACCGTTGCTCGCCGCCGGAATTCTCCGGCTCGAGGTAAACAAAGTCATTTACCTCGGTAAAAGTGATCTGCACGCGGCTCTGGGCAAGTCGGGCTTTCGTCGCTTTTGCCACCCGGATCACTGCTCTTTTAAAGGAAGCAAATCCGGCCTGCCGGATAAACTTCGGGTTCGTATTCCCGGCAACCACCGCGGTCACCTCGCCGTCCTCGGGACAGCCGAAGGATTGCGGATACACTGTGCGTCCTTCCGTCACCGTGCCACCCACGAGGATGCCTGAACCCTCCTCAAGATCTTTCTCAAGCTCCTCGCGCCACACTCGCGCGACAATCTGCGCGGCAGTCGTGCCTGCCGACAGTTTATTATCGTGAGCGTAACCAGGATTCACCCCGAATACCGCCTGAAACGAAATAACTACCATAAAAAGTACCTCCTGTTGTCTTAATTAGTTTTAATAACTAGATCCGCCATTCCGCAGGGCTTGAGGCCGTCCATCAGGGGGAAGATACACATAATGTTTCTCTTCCCAGTCAGCCCGGCTACACCAAACCACTAACCATCCAATCTTTGGATGATTGGTGGCATACATGTGCCGAACGATGCCACCTCCGCTTTCTACAACCCCTTTTAGAATCGTTTCGGTTTTTTTGAGAGCCTTAGTTTCTTTAGGAACGATGTACGTTCCCGTAAAAGAAAAGTAAAACTCTCCCCAACCAAGCGGAAGTTGGTTTCTACGTTTCATTTCCGCTTCCCATCTCTTCTCCTCATTTTCGGTTTCCCACACAACATAACTAATACTCCAAACAACATTTTGTTGTGTGAGACCGCGCTGCCTCGCGAATTTCTCTGCCTCCTCCCAGGTTTTAAATCTTTCACCCACAAAGTGGGAGGCAGGCCGAGGACGGTTGTTGTCCCAGTCTATTTTTAAAAACTTGATTACACCATCAGATGGTGTCCAGCCCCAGGTTTTTAACTCTTGATGCATGTGTCCCTCCTTTCAGAACAGATCTATTGAAAAATCAAAAAACTGCCATCTGAGTGGTATGATAGCAGTTTTTATACTTTCTGTCAATGGCACGTTTTTTTAGTACTCCTCCGGCATGCCGCCCATACCCGGGCCCGCGGCCGCAGGAGATTTTTTCTCCGGCAGATCGGCAATAGCTACCTCGGTGGTAAGAAGCATGGCGGCGGCAGAAGCGGCGTTCTGCAGAGCAGAACGCGTTACTTTGACCGGATCCACCACGCCGGCTTTTACTAAATCTTCGTAACGATCGGTGGCCACATTGTATCCGTTATTGCCTTTGAGCTTCTTCACTTCGCCAACCACCACATCGCCGGCAAGGCCCGCATTTTCCGCAATCTGCCAGAGTGGCCGTTCGATTGCTCTTCGTACAATCTGAAGCCCGAGCCGCTCATCGGCATCGGTTGTTTCCTCCTTTCGCGCTTTTTCAATAGAACGCTCCAACTCTTCATGGGCACGCAGAAGCGCCACACCGCCTCCCGCCACGATACCTTCATCAATAGCCGCCTTCGTAGCCGAGACCGCATCTTCAATGCGATGCTGTTTTTCTTTCTGCTCCACTTCCGTGGCCGCGCCCACGCGAATGATGGCAACTCCGCCGGAAAGCTTGGCATATCGCTCCTGCAATTTTTCGCGGTCAAATTCCGAACTCGTATCTTCAATCTGCCGCTTGATTTGCGCCACACGTTTTTCAATCTCCTGCTTTTTGCCTCTGCCCCCCACGATCGTGGCGTTGTCCTTGGTGGCAATAATTTTACGCGCCGATCCGAGCATGGATACTTCCACTTTATCCAACTTCAATCCCAACTCATCAGAGATCACCTGTCCGCCCGTTACAATCGCGATGTCTTGCAATAATTCCTTGCGGCGGTCGCCGTAGCCGGGCGCTTTGATGGCAAGCGCATGAAAGATGCCGCGAATTTTATTAACTACAAGGGTGGCAAGCGCTTCGCCTTCTACTTCATCGGCAATCACTACTAATTCTTTTTTGCCCTGTCCGGCAAGTTTTTCTAGCAAAGGCAAAATTTCGTTGATCGCTGAAATCTTTTTGTCCGTAATTAAAATAGCCGGATTTTCATACGCCGCTTCCATGCGCTCGGCGTTCGTCACCATGTACGGCGAAATATAGCCGCGATCAAACTGCATCCCTTCCACAATTTCATGGTCAATGCCGAATGTCTGCGACTGCTCCACGGTAATGACGCCATCCTTGCCGACCGCAGCAATGATTTTTGCAATTTCCGCGCCAATCACCGGATCTTTTGCCGAGATCGTAGCAACTTGTGCGGTCTCTTCTTTTTTGGTGGCAGAAATAGGAATCGCAATTTTGCGCAAATGATCCACTACGAGCGTAGTGGCGCGCTCAATGCCGCGCTTCATGACAATGGGGTTTGCGCCGGCGGCGATATTTTTAAGGCCTTCGGCAATCATGCTTTGCGCCAAAAGTGTTGCAGTCGTGGTGCCATCGCCGGCCACATCGTTGGTTTTAGATGCCACTTCTTTTACGGTTGCCGCCCCCATCTGCTCCATTTTATCCGGCAGGTCAATTTCTTTGGCGATTGTCACGCCGTCGTTGGTAATAACCGGCCCGCCAAAACCGCGATCAAACACCACATTGCGCCCGCGCGGTCCGAGTGTGATTTTGACAGCGTTGGCGAGTGTGTCCACCCCGCGGCGGAGCGCTTCGCGCGCGTCGTTGTGAAATAAAATTTGTTTAGGCATAGGTCTTATTGGTCCTATAGGGCTTATTCAATAATCGCTAAAATATCTTCCTCTTTTGCAATCAAGTATTCTTTGTCGCCGACCTTAATTTC
>CAYHZD010000040.1:0-5467 GCA_964361035.1 uncultured Candidatus Saccharibacteria bacterium | reverse complement strand
ATGCCGAAGAAGTAGGGCGCGAAAACTATTACTATCAGGAACTCTACTGGGGCACCTTTTCACGCTCCATCATGCTGCCGCAAGAAATTGATATTGATGCAGTTGAAGCGAATTTCTCCAATGGCCTCTTAACCATTCGCCTCCCAAAGGTAGATAAAGAGCGCGTAGAGAAAATCAAAGTGGCGATGAGGTAGTCGGCGATTCTTTGACGAATGAGAGCGCGAGTTTGTGGTGCTCCGGATCAAATAACGTTACTTGAAACGGATAGATTCTTCCTATTTCCACGTCCGCCTCCATGCGTTCGCGCGAGCCGAACTCCGAGATATGCGCAAGGCCGGAGATGCCCGGCATAATCTCCACAAAAGCGCCGATGGAAGAAAGCTTCATCACACGCCCTTCTTTAATCACTCCCTTTTCAAGCGCGGCTTCTTTCCAGGGATCGGGTTTGAGCGCCTTGATGGAAAGCGAAATTTTATCGCCATCGACACCAATGACTTTTACGGCAATATGATCGCCTACGGCAAAACGATCAGAAAGGTTTTCCACAAGCGACCAATCCACTTCGGAGATGTGCACCAGCCCTTCAATGGGCCGCTCTTCTTTATTTAATTTCACAAACAGGCCAAAATCCACCACCCCGGTAATTTCGGCCTCCTCAATCACATCGCCGGTTTTATAGGGAGCAACACTCGTGCGCGGCTCTTCAACTGTTTTGCCGCGTTCTGAAAAAATAAGTTTGTTTTCCTTGGTGTTGGCGTCGAGTACATATACCGAAAACTCCTGCCCCACAAATTTTTGTAATTCTTCAAAAATTCTTTGTTTATCTCCCCCTTCTACGACCGGATAATGCGCGGGCAGTAATTGGGAAACCGGCAGAAATCCTTTTATGCCGTGCCATTCAATCACAAGTCCGCCCTTATTTGCTTCGAGCACCGGCAGCGAGAGCAGCGTCTGATCGCTGCGGACCTGCTCGAGCTCTTCCCATACCTTCTCACGGCCTGCGGCGGCAAGCGATACTTCTGCGGTTCCCTCTTCATTTTCCAGCTCCACAATTTTTACCATCATCACATCGCCTTCCTCATGGTCGCGCAGCGCTTCGCGCGATTCGCGCAATTCTTTGCCGTAAAGCACCCCGGAAAAAAAGCCGAGGTCAAACCACACGCGCCCCCGCTCTCGTTTCAAAAGGATTGCCTCCACAACCTCGCCCACGCGCGGAAGATAAAGAGGGTGTTTGCGCAAAAGCACGTCGATAAGGCGTTCTCGCTTTTGTGGGATTGCTTGTTCCATAATAATACCCTACCATAGCATTATGATTATTACGCGACAAGACCCCGCTTCTGTGAAGCTCCAAACCGGCGAGACCGTCTTGATGTATAACGCCGATGCGGGGGCATTGGATTTAAAAATAGCAGGCAAACATCTCAATATTGATACGCCGGGTGAATATGAAATAGAGGGAGTCATGATTAGTGGCGCCGCCGAAAGCAGCCGCGCGGCCTACACCGTCCGCTGGGATGATATGGTGATCGGTCTTGGAGTAACCAAATCAAATCAGACCTACGATGTGCTCATCTCGCCACAGGATAATCCCACCATTGAAGCGCGCGTGGTCATTCCTCTTACCGCGAAACTAAAAAGTGACGCCGAAGAGATGGACAAATTCACGTTCAAAAAGAAAGATCTGCCGCCCGAAGGCAAATCAAAAACCATCTGGCTTACGCCCCACTAAGGGGGACTTATACGATGATTGCAAAATCCCTCCGATGAGAATGCCTTAAGGCATTCTCATCCCCTTTCGCCCAGTTCTCCTGGGCTTTCCAAAGGGAGGAGACGAAAGTATAAAAACATAAGTTAGTAACGTGGTCAAGGGTAGTAGAAAAAGACCTTATACACTATACTAATATTGTGGCTTTCTTCGAAGTATTAGCGAAAATACAGCGCGCACCACGCAGGACGCGCAAGGCGATTTTAGGAATCGCCACCGCTGTTTTTATACTCCTGCTCTCGGGCGTATGGTGGCTGGAGTGGAAAAATCTTGAAGGGGCGATCAATTACTCTGCCGCAAAGAGTGAAATTATGGGACCGTTAGAGATGTTATGGGGAAACATAAAGCCTATTAATGACAAATGACAAATATTTGATATTTGATCATTTAACATTGATTTGACATTTGGATTTTGGCATTGGGATTTTAAAACCATGGAAATCAAACGCGACATATCAAAAGAAATGCAGGAATCATTTTTGGACTATGCGATGTCCGTTATTGTTGCACGCGCACTTCCGGATGCGCGAGACGGTTTAAAGCCGGTGCATCGTCGTATTCTTTACGGCTTGCATGATTTAGGGCTCACGTCACAGGCAAAATTGCGCAAATCCGCCCTCGTGGTAGGCGACGTGATGGGAAAATACCATCCCCATGGCGATGCAGCCATCTATGACACGCTGGTGCGCATGGCGCAGCATTTTTCCTTGCGCTATCCTCTTGTCCACGGCCAGGGCAATTTTGGCAGTATTGATGGAGACAATGCGGCCGCAATGCGTTATACGGAATGTAAAATGGAGCGGATTACGGGTGAACTGTTGCGCGATATTGAAAAAGATACCGTTGACTTTGCCGACAACTACGACGCTTCGCGCAAAGAGCCCATGGTGCTTCCTGCCGCAATCCCCCAGCTTCTTTTGAACGGATCTCTTGGTATCGCGGTGGGCATGGCCACCAACATTCCGCCGCATAATTTTCATGAAGTGATGGCGGCACTCCGCCATCTGATTTTTCATCCGGATGCCGAGATCGCCGATTTAATGAAATGGATCAAAGGGCCTGATTTTCCCACGGGCGGCGTGATGTTTAATGTGCGGGACATCACCCAAGCCTATACCACCGGCCGCGGCAGTATTATCACGCGCGGGGAGGCAGAAGTTATATCTTCCGAAAAAGGCAATCGAGGCGAGCAGATTATTATCACATCGCTTCCCTATCAAACCAATAAGGCAGAACTGATTGTGCGCATGGCCGATCTCGTGCACGAGAAAAAAATAGAAGGGATCCGCGATATTCGCGATGAATCCGACAAAGACGGTTTGCGCATTGCCATTGATCTTAAGCAAGACGCGATCGCGCAAAAAGTGCTCAACGCGCTCTATCGCCACACCGATCTTGAAAAACCGTTTCATGTCAACATGATCGCGCTCAAAGATGGCATCCAACCCCAAACATTTACCCTTAAATCGCTCTTGGAAGAATTTTTACGCCATCGGTTTGTGGTGGTGGAGCGCCGTACGCGCTTTGACTTGGCGCGCACTGAAGAGCGCATTCATATTTTGGAGGGCTTAAAAAAAGCGCTTGATCATATTGAAAAAGTCATTAAGACAATCAAAGAATCGGAAGATCGCCCCGCTGCTCATGCGGCACTCATCAAACAATTTAAACTGAGCGATGCGCAAGCGCACGCCATCTTAGAGATGCGCCTTGCCACGCTTGCAGGCCTTGAGCGCAAAAAAGTGGAAGCGGAACTCAAAGAAAAGCGTGATCTTGCCATCTATCTTCGCGGCATTCTGGAAGACAAAGAAAAAATGCGTACGCTCATTGACGAAGAATTTGCTCTGGCGACAAAAATATACGGCGACGAACGCCGCACGCGCGTAGTGGCCTCTGCCGTGCATACGGTTTCCGATGAAGATGTGGTGCCGGAAAAAGAAGAAGTGGTTATTCTTACCGAAGCGAATTATTTAAAACGGGTAAGCCCCGAGGAATTCCGCCTTCAACGCCGGGGCGGCCGCGGACTTTTAGGAAAGGGTCTTAAAGAAGAAGATCACATCTGGGTATTTGCGCGCGCCAACACGCATGATGATCTTTTGTTCTTTACCGACAAAGGCAAAGTGTATCAAACAAAAATGTATGAGATACCGGCAGGCACGCGCACCACGAAAGGAAAGGTGGCCGCCAATTTTCTTGCGCTCGAGCAAGGCGAGCAGATTACTTCCATTATCGCAGTCCCAAAATCAAAACGAGCTCAAGAGGGCGCAGCTCTTCTTATGGTCACCAAAAAAGGGGTGGTGAAAAAAACAGCGCTGGCGCTCTTCGGCGGCGTACGCCGCAGCGGTATTATCGCCATGGCGCTGGACAAAGGCGATCTCTTGCGCTGGGTGCGAGTGGTAAGCGCCGGAGATGAGATTCTTATGATGACGCGCAACGGCCAGAGCATTCGCTTTCGTGAATCGCAGGCGCGCGCAATGGGGCGCTCGGCCCATGGCGTGCGCGCCATTCGCTTACGATCAAACGATGAAATGGTAGATTGTGAAATTATCGCTAAAGATACAAAAAAACAACTGGTATTTACTGTCAGCGAAAAAGGATTCGGCAAAAAAACGCTGCTTGATGAGTTTCGCCTGCAAGCGCGTGGCGGCTCTGGCATTAAAGCCATGAAAGTGACCGCAAAAACCGGCAAGCTGGTGGCGGCAAAAATCGTATCAAACGCAAGCAAGGCGGAAGGCACGGATCAGCCTGTAAGCGAGGGATTTATTGCAATCTCGGAGAAAGGCCAAGCTATTCGATCCTCGCTTACAGAAATCCCCACGCACGGCCGCGCCACGCAAGGTGTGCGCGTCATCAGACTCCCCGCCGACGACAAACTCGCCTCGCTCGTGATTTTATAATATTGTGCAATAAAAAAATCCGCCTCATGTGGATCAAACGACCTACCATGTGCGGGTTAATTTGCGTAATACTCTTTCTTCTATCTGGCGTATCCGTTCGCGGGAGATGCCAAATATTACTCCGGTCTCCTCGAGCGTATGATCCGACATGCCCTCCAAACCGAATCGTATACAGAGAATCTTTCGTTCCCGGGCTTCGAGATGTATCGCGCGTTGTCGTTGCATCAACTGTTCTAACTCTTGCTCCGCGTAACGATCTTCAAGCGATGATTGAGTATCGGCCATAACTTCAGTCAACGGATACTCCTCGTCGCCTTCTTCGTTGTAAATATGAAATCGGGTGCAATAGCGCATCTCGCTTTTATAGAAAGGGATAGATTCATTCATACGTGCACGAACCCATCCGTTCGCATAGGTAATGAAACGGCCCAGTCGGTGATCAAAACTATTCATTGCTCTGAGAAGCCCCATATTCCCCTCTTGCACAAGATCAAGCAAAGAAATTCTAAATCGCGCCGCATACGATCTTGCTATACTTACCACGAAGGGCAAATAATGACTCATAGTCTCTGTGCGCAAACGCAACCGATCTTCGTGAATGTTTTTAAGCGTAATCAACCATATCACATCTGTATTTTGGAAAAACATCGCGGTCATGCAAAAAAGACAACTTATTTTTTCATACGCGACAAACAAATCATGTTCTTCTTCACGCGATAAAAAGGCAACCTTGCCGATATCTTTTAAGTAGAGCGCTGCTACATCGTCGTCCATATACCCCTCTTTTCAAGTAAATCTTTACCTATAT